>JAEYZV010000191.1 GCA_023427865.1 Acidobacteriota bacterium | reverse complement strand
TGCGTACGGGAGCGACGAGCTACGCGGCCATGGGGGACGTGTGGCGCAGTGCCCGACCGCTCATCCCAGCGGCGGCATCCCCGATTACTGGGGGAGGAGTCAGGACAATGAAGCAGCTTCTCATCTCGCTCGTTCGCGACGACCAGGGCCAGGACCTCATCGAGTACGCGCTGCTCGCGGGTTTCATCTCGCTCGCTGCAGTTGCTGGCATCACGGCCGTGGGAACCGCCCTCAGCGGCAAGTACAACCAGCTCTCGACGACGGTGAGCGGCGCTGGCGGCGCGGCCTCCTAGAAGACTGCTTGGGCGCAGGAGAGGGAGCCTCTCCTGCGCCAGTGACGGGAACGGCGAAAACAAGAGGGTGGTCGTGCGACGGCTTCTCAAGGATCAGCAGGGACAAGATCTCATCGAGTACGGATTGCTCGCCGCGCTGGTGTCGGTTGCCGCGATAGCCGCCGTTCTCGCCTTGGGCAACAGCATCAAAGACTTGTACGACACCAAGGTCGTGCCCCTGTGGTAGCCGGACTGCTATCGCGTCTGGCGCGTGAAGAACAGGGTCAGGACCTGATCGAGTATGCGCTCCTCACCGCATTCATCGGCTTGGCTGGAATGGCGGCCTGGACAGCCATGCAAGGCAGCCTTGGCGCCATGTACGCTGCGCGCGACGCAGGCACGCAGTCGATCTGGCTCACGCCCGATCCCCAACCAACTCCCTGACATGTCTCCATTCGCATGGGCAGCACTGGCTGTCGGGCTCCTCGCAAGCATCACCGACCTGCGCACGAAGCGCATTCCCAACACGCTGACGCTGGGCGCAGCACTCGCTGCACTCATCATGCGTGGCTGGCTGGAAGGAACGGCCGGCGTCCACTGGGGGCTGCTCGGCTGGCTCGTGGGTCTTGCATTGCTGTTCCCGCTGTTCGCGATGCGCGGCCTCGGAGGCGGCGATGTGAAGCTGATGGCGGCGTTCGGCGCGTTCGTGGGAGCGTCCACGGTGCTGTGGGCGACCCTGCTCGGCACCATAGCTGGGGGGATCCTTTCGGTGGCGCTTGCCACAAGGCACCGCGTGTGGGGCCGGACGTGGGCGAATCTCGGCTTGATGGTGACGCATTGGCGCGTGGCCGGCCCCGGCGCTGTGAGCGGCCTGACACTGGAAGATTCGCGCAGTCTGCGCCTGGCGTATGCGGTTCCGCTTACGTGTGGATTGGGGGTGGCGCTATGGCTCGGCAAGTGAACCCACGCAGGCTGCGCAACGAGAAGGGCGCCGAGCTCATCGAGTTCGCCTTCGTCCTGCCCGTCCTCCTGCTCATCTTTGCCGGCATCGTCGATTTCGGCTTCCTCATGCAGCGGTACGAAGTCGTCACGAATGCCGCACGCGAGGGCTCACGTATCGCCTCGCTGCCCAACTACACCGCGTCCGACGTCACGGCACGCGTCAACGCCTATCTCGACCAGGGTATCGGGCCGGGCTCCAGCGCTCTCGCTACGACCACGACGAACGACGTGTCGGTGACAGTCGGGGCGGGTCCCGCACTCGACGCGCGCGAGGTCGTTGTGGCGTACACGAGTTCGTACGTGATCCTCGGCCCCATTGCCGCCCTCTTCGGCAGCGGCAGCTTCACGACGATCACGCTGACCGCGCGATCGACGATGCGTCTCGAGGTGCAAGGTCCGTAGCTGCGGCTGTAGCAGGCCGGCGGGCTGCCGATTGAGGCTGAAGACGGCGCGAGCCGTCGCGTGAGGGTCGGAGAGAAGGTTCTATGAGTCGAGGAGTACGAACGCTCGTCGTCCTGGGCGTGGCCCTGGGTGCGGCGCTGGTCGCCAGCTACGTGGCCTACGTGGCGATGCAGCGCGTGTCGGCACGAAGCGCGGCGCCGGACACCGTGCCTGTTGTGGTTGCAACGCGTCCCGTACCGATGGGGACGCTGCTGACGTCCGACTACGTCAAGGTGGTCGAGTGGCCCGCCGCCAGCCCGGTCGAGGGCGCGGCGGCGCGTGTCGACGACGTGATCGACCGCGGGGTCGTGCTTCCGATGGCGGTCAACGAGCCTGTCACGGAGGCGAAGCTTGCCGCCAGAGGCACGGGCGCGGGCCTGCCGCCGACGATCACGCCGGGCATGCGGGCGATCTCGATAAAGGTGAACGAGGTCGTCGGCGTCGCCGGTTTCGTCGTACCGGGGTCGAAGGTGGACGTGCTCGTCACGATCGAGCCCCCGCAGCAGGCGGGGCAGCGGAACCGGATGACGCGGGTTGTCGTGAGCAACGTCCAGGTCCTGACCGCCGGCAGCCGGATCGACCAGGAAGCGGCACAGAAGGAGGGCAAGCCGATCCCGACATCCGTCGTCACGCTGCTCGTGTCACCCGAAGACGCGGAGCGCATCGCCCTTGCCCAGAACGAGGGACAGGTCACCTTGACGCTGCGCAACCCGCTCGACACGGCGTCTGCAGCCACACCGGGCGCGAGGCTTGCCAGTCTGCTCGGAACGCAAACGGACAACACGCCTGCCCAAGTGCGAACAGTGCGCCGGACGGCACCGCGCCCCGCGCGCGTCGACGCACCCGCGCCGCCAGTAGCGAAAGCCTACGTCGTGGAGACCATCAGGGGCGCAAAGCGCACCGAGGAGACCGTGAAGTGAACTGCCTGCGTCCCGCCGCCCTGTTCGTTTTCTGCGGCAGCCTGTTCGTTGGCGGCAGCGGCCTGCATGCGCAGCAGCAGGCTCCCGCGCTGGCGGTCGATGGTCCGCACGAGCGCATCACGCTGACCGCCAGCCGGTCGCGCGTCGTACCCGTGCCCTTCGACATCACGCGCATCGCAGTGACCAATCCCGCGGTCGCCGATGCCGTGGTCGTCACCCCGCGGGAGGTGCTTGTAGACGGCAAGGGCGTCGGTACCACGAGCCTGATCATCTGGGGCGCGGCGACACGCATCCAGTACGACGTCGCTGTGGATCCGGGTGTCGCCACGCTCGAGCAGCACTTCAACGCGTTGTTTCCGGGTGAGGACATCCGCGTGTCGGTCTCCGACGAAGCCGTGATCCTCGCGGGAGAGGTGTCGAGCAACAACGTCGTGTTGCGGGCGGGTGAAATCGCGACCGGCGCATACTCGAAGGCCAGGGTAATAAACCTGCTGTCGCTCCCCGGCGGCACGCCGAGCCAGCAGGTCATGCTGCAGGTGCGTTTCGCGGAAGTGAATCGGCGCGCACTGGCCGAGGTCGGCGCCTCCTTCTTCAGCAACCGCCGCGTCAGCTCACGAACCACCACGCAGCAGTACGCCGCGCCTGACTTCGATGACGAGAAGCCCGGCGGACTGGTGTTCTCCGACTTCCTGAACCTGTTCCTGTTCGACCGGCAGGAAGGGCTCGGTGTACTGATCAAGGCACTCCAACAGTCGGGCCACTTCCAGAGCCTCGCGGAACCCAACCTCATTGCATACAACGGCCAGGAAGCCAGTTTCCTTGCAGGCGGCGAGTTTCCGGTGCCAATCGTGCAGGGCGCAGCCGGGCTGAATACCGTAACGGTCCTGTTCAAGGAGTTCGGCATCCGGCTGAACTTCCGGCCGACGATAGCTGGTGACACGATCCGCCTCAAGGTGCGGCCAGAGGTCTCGTCTCTGGACTTCAACAACGGAATCACACTCGAAGGATTCCGAATCCCGGCGCTGACGACGCGCCGCGCCGAGACCGACATCGAGCTGCGCGACGGACAGACGTTCGCCGTGGCCGGCCTGCTGAACAACATCACGCAGAACGACACTGCGGCCGTCCCGATTCTCTCGAAGATCCCGATCATCGGCCATCTCTTAAAGAGCAAGGCCGAGCGCGCGGAGCAGACCGAACTGCTCGTCCTGATTACGCCGCGACTCGTGAAGCCACTGGATCCCGACGAGGTCCCTGCGTTGCCGACGGACCCATCGACATTCATCCCTGCGGCCCCTACGAAGCAGGGTCAGTAGCACGAGGAAGAGGGCGCGATGCGCATGCGGAAGTTGCGTCGAGAAGATGGTGCCGTGCTCGTGCACACGGCGGTCGCCATTGTGGCCCTGCTGGGATTCGCAGCCCTCAGCATCGATTACGGGGTGCTGTGGGTTGCGCGGCGGCAGGCTCAGAACGCCGCGGACGCGGGTGCCTTGGCAGCCGCCATTTCACTGGCCTTCGGCGACCCCAACGACACGAACCGCATCCGCGCCGTCGCCGAAGGTGTCGGCGAAACGAATCTCGTCTGGGGCGAAGCACCCGAGATCGACCCAGCCACCGATGTGACGATCGGCCCCTGCCCGCCGAACACGCCTGGCGATCCGGACCTCTGCGTGAAGGTGGACGTCTACCGGAACCAGGCGCGCGGTAACGCGCTGCCGACATTTCTTGCCAACCTCGTCGGCGTGAGCGAGCAAGGCGTCCGCGCGAGCGCCCCCGCCCAGGTGGCACAAGGCGCCAAGGCGACTTGCGTCAAGCCCTGGGCCATTCCGGA
>JAEYZV010000175.1 GCA_023427865.1 Acidobacteriota bacterium | reverse complement strand
TCCCGAGTCCCGAGTCCCCAATCCCGACCCCCGAGCCCCCTCAGAACGTGTAAGTAACCTTGAACCTCACCTGCAGGCCGCCGAGATCGGTCTCGTCGTAGACCGCCGAGACGCCGCCCTCGCCGATTGCGTCGGGTACCCACCTGTAGAGGACGTCTGCCGTGACGCCGAGACGTCGGCTGAACGGCAGTTCGACGCCGCCGAGCACATGGTAGCTGCCGTGCGTGTCGTCGACGTCGTCACCCGCGTCGGCGAACTCGGAGGTCTCCTCGTACCGCTGGAACCCGAAGCCGCCGCCGGCAAAGGGCACCGGCCGGAACACGGGGCGGCCGGTCCGACCGAGCCGCGACCGCCCGGCGAAACGCCAGCCGACCGAGACGTCCACGGGCATCACGGTCACCTGGGTGGGGATGCCGAGGTCGAACACCTCGCCGCCCTCGGTGACGAACACGCGGGTGCCGTCGGCCGAGAACCGCGAGACCATCACGTCGACGAACAGATGGCGGCCGAAGAGCAGACCGGCTCCTCCGCCGAAGACCGGACCGCTGGACGAGTCGAGCACGGCCTTGAAGCTCTCGCTCGCCGAGAACGACTGGAACCCGACCAGGCCCGAGGCGCGCAGGGTGACGCCGGGGCCGCGTCGTGCGCCGGCGCCGGCCGCCTGGTCGCCTTCAGGAGTCTGCGCGTCCTCCGGCGCGTCCTCCGGCGTCGGCACCGGCGCGAGCGGACGCTCGGGCTCTGGACGTGGCAGCGTCGGCGGCGTCGTGGGCGGCGGCTGCGAAGGCGTGGGCTCCTGTGCCGCGGACGGCGGCGCCCCGAGCAGCAATGCGAGCATCGAGGCCGCGACGGTCGAGGTCACGCGTGCGGCGGTCATCGTGCGATCCCCAGTCCGCGCAGTGTGGCGCGCGCGTCCACGAGTCCATGCCCGTACTCGTCGTCGCGGCCGGCGGGGCCGCGATCGCGTGCGAACTGCCGGATGGCCGCCTCGATCGCGGCAGGGCTGCGCACGCCCTGCGCGTACAGCAACGCCGCGAGGCCCGCCACGTGCGGCGATGCCATCGAGGTGCCCTGGTAGGCCTCGTCGCCGAGGAGGTCGAAGCGCGGGGCGAACTGGTCGATGTCGATCGCGCTGGCCCGGTAGGTCTGCTGCAACACACGGCCTGCGGCGCCACCCTGGCGGGTGTTGCCGCCGGGCGCCGCGATCTCCACGTAGTCGCCCGTGCTCGAGTAGTACGCGCGATTGAGGTCCTGTCCCACGGCACCGACCGCCATCACGCCGTCGATCTCGGGCGCATACACGGCCGGGTAGCCACGCGGGTTGCCGTCCTCGAACTCGTTGCCGGCCGACACCGCGACGAAGGCGCCACGGGACACGGCGTAGCGAAGGGCCTCGCGCGTGGCTTCGCTGCCCGACGGCCCGCCAATGCTGATGTTCAGGATCTTCGCGCCGTTGTCGGCCGCGTATCGGATGGCGCGCGACTCGTCGGAGGCGAAGCAGACGCCACCCTCCAGGTGCGGCGGCAGCCTGTCCGTGCCTGACTCGGCGAGGATGAACAGCACCTCCCATTCGCCGACACACACCTTCAACGGCATGATGCGCGCGTTGAACGCGACGCCGACGCCGCTCTCGTTGTTGGCCAGCTGCGCGAGCGTCCCCGTGACGTGCGTGCCGTGCCCGTCCATGTCGTACGGGATGTCGTCCTCGTAGAAGAAGTCGTACGGTGCCACGAGCCGCCCGCTGGAGACGATGTCGGTCGCCGGCGCGAACGGCACGTCGAGGATCTCGATGCGGCCGTTCCAGAAGCGCGGGAACCGCAGCACGTCGTTTGCCATGGCGAGTCCCGAGTCGATCACGGCGACGACCACGTCGCGCGCGCCGTCGTTGATGTCCCAGGCGCGCTCGAGGTTCATGGCGCGCATGTGCCACTGCCGCGCAAACGCGGGATCACTCGGCGTGAGTGCGAAGCGATGGATCGCATCCGGTTCGGCGAACTCGACCTCTGGACGCTGTGCCAGCGCCTGCGCCGCCGCGGCGACGTCGCCGTCGAGCGGAATGTCGACGTAGCTGAAATCGGTATAGGCGTCGCCGGCACGCACGCTGGCGGCGGTGCCCGGCAACGCCATGGTCACGGCGGCGCTCTGCGCCCTCGTCGGCAGGCCGGGGCGGAACTTGACGAGCACCCGTCCGGGCACGTGGGGCGTGCCAAGGATCGCCGCCGCGCGGATGCGCTGGTACAGGTCGGCGCGCGGGCTGCGGGTGAACGCCGGCTGCTGCGCCGACAGCACGAGACCGAGGGCAGTGGCGAACACCGCGCCCAGGAGGATCACGATTGGTCGCAAAGGGATTCTCTTTCTCGATGAGGCCGAGGCGCCGGCCGTATCAGGTAACAGGTATCAGGTATCAGGTCACACAGGTATCAGGTGACAGGTCGGGAGCGGTCCCCGCGTATCAGGTGACATGTGACAGGTAGGGGCCCCGCCCCCCCCCCGCCCCCCGGCG
>JAEYZV010000158.1 GCA_023427865.1 Acidobacteriota bacterium | reverse complement strand
ACCGCCGCCCAGCAGGCGATAGTGCGAACCGACGCGTGGCCGTCCGTTCGATACGTAGCCATCGGGCCTTGCCGGACGATCCGCCGCCACCCAGCAGCGCTGGCTGCGACCCGACCGGCAGCCACCCGTCCCATTCGTAGCCGTCGGGCCCTGCCGACGGTCAACCGCTAGGCGATGCCGAGCACGTCGCGCATCGTGTACCAGCCCGTGCGGCCCTGGACCCACTGCGCGGCCCGCAGCGCGCCGTGCGCGAACGTCGCGCGGTCGCGGACCGTGTGCGTCAGCGTGACCGTCTCGGCCGGACCATCGAAACCGACGGTGTGCGTCCCCGGAATGTGCCCGGCGCGCGTCGACGAGACGTCGACGTGCCGCGTCAGTCCGGCCTGCCGCATCGCGTCGATGAGCAGCAGGGCCGTGCCCGACGGCGCGTCGCGCTTCTTCGAGTGATGCGCCTCATGGAGGAACGTCTCGTACTCCGCGAGTCCCTCCACCGACGCACTGACGACCCGCAGCGCCGCCTCGAGCAGGTACGCCCCCACCGAGAAGTTGGACGCGGCAACGACGCCCGCGCCGAAGCGCGCCGCGGTGGCTCGGACGTCCGACTCGCGGGCGCCCCAGCCGGTGCTCCCGAGCACGAGCGTGGGCGCCAGGCCGCACAGTCGTTCGAGAGCTGCCGGCATCGCCTCGCCGGTGGCGAAGTCGATCACCACGTCGGCGCCGGCCCCGGAAGTGGCGTCCCACTCGTCCTGCGTGCTCCGGCTCGTGAGCACGCCGACGATCTCGACGCCGTGCTCTGCCGCGTGAACGCCGACGAGCCGCCCCATCCGGCCGTGCCCGAAGAGGACTGCGCGGATCACCCGACCGCCTCGGCCACCGGCTCCGGCACCAGGCAGAACCGATCATGGACGCGGGTCATCGCCGCCTGCAGCTGCGCCTGGGGCAGCACCACCGTGAGATTGCGACGGGCGCGTGCCTGCGAGACCATGCGCAGCGGGAACTCGTCGAGGGCCCCGAGAACGCGGGCCGCAAGACCCGGCTCGAGCCGCAACCGCTCGCCCACTGCACACAGCAGGGCCATCTCCGACTCGACGCTCACCTCGGCAAACGCCGCCAGGTCGGCGACGATGTCGTCGAGCGCACGCCGGTCCTCGATGGTGATCGAGACGCTGACCTCGGAGGTGGTGATCACGTCGACCGAGGTGCGATAGCGCTCGAACACCTCGAACACGCGACGCATGAATCCGTAAGCCGCCAGCATCATCGTCGAACGGATGTCGATCACCGTGATGTCGCGCTTGCAGGCAAGCCCGGTCAGGGGCGCGTCGGGCAGCGGCGGGTTCGCGGTGATGGTCGTGCCGGCGACCTCCGGTCGATGCGAGTTGAGGACCCGCACCGGGATGCCGTCGGCAACCGCCGGCGCAATCGTGCTCGGGTGGAGGACCTTGGCCCCGAAGTAGGCGAGCTCCGATGCCTCGGCGAACGACAGCGCCGGCAGCGGCCTGGCTCCGTTCACGACACGCGGGTCGGCCGTGAGCATGCCGTCCACGTCGGTCCAGATCTGGATCTCCCTGGCGCGCAGGCCGGCGCCGAAGAGCGATGCGGAGTAGTCGGAGCCGCCGCGGCCGAGCGTGGTCGTCACGCCCTCGATCGTTGCGCCGATGAAGCCGCCGAGTACGGGCACTACTCGCGACCGCACCAGCGGCAGCACGTGTTCGTGCAGCCGCGCCGCGGTCCCCGCCTGGTCGGGCTGGGCGTGACCGTGGTCTGCACTGGTGACGAGGATCGTGCGCGCATCCACGAACTCGGCCGGCGTGCCGAGCTCGGCAAGCGCCGCCGCGACGAGCTGCGAGCTGGCGAGTTCCCCCATCGCCACGACGGCGTCACGCGATCGCGGCGACACCTCGCGCAGCACGGCCATGGCGTGCAGCAACGCCGCCGCCTGGCGCCATTGCCGTTCGAGGGCGTCGATGACACGATCGCGCGCCTCTCCGCGCAGCAGCGCTTCGGCCGCCGCCCGGTGCCGGTCACGCATGACCGTCACCTTCTGCGAGGCAACGTCGGCGTCGCCCCGCTCGACGGCCGCAACCGCGTCGAGCAACTGGTCGGTGATGCCGGACATGGCCGACACGACGACGACCGGCACGCCGCTGATGCCCTGTTCACGGGCGACGATGCGGGACAGGCGCGTGATGGCTTCGGGATCCTTGACCGAAGTGCCACCGAACTTCATTACGACCATGGCGTCACCTCAGAGCAGGCCCTGCGCCTGCATCAGTTCTGCATTGAGCAACGCCGCACCGGCCGCCCCGCGAACGGTGTTGTGCCCGAGCGCCACGAACTTGTGCTGCATGACGGGGCACGGCCGCAGCCGGCCGAGGAACACGGCCATGCCGTTGTCGCGCTCGACGTCGAGCCGGGGCTGCGGCCGATTCTCTGCATCGAGATACACGAGCGGCCGACGAGGCGCCGACGGCAGCTCGCGCTGCTGCGGTTCGCCACTGAACGCATCGAAGGCGGCCCGGACGTCACCGGCGGACACGGTGCCGGCGAAGTCGACCGACACCATCTCGGTGTGACCGTCGATCACCGGCACGCGCGTCGTGTGGGCGCTGATCCGGACGCCATGCGGCTCGACCCGGGAGTCGGCAAGAGCCCCGAGAATCTTCTGTGGCTCGGTTTCGAGCTTGTCCTCCTCACCTCCGATGAACGGCACGACGTTGCCGACGATGTCGAGCGACGGCACGCCCGGGTAACCGGCACCGGATGTCGCCTGGAGCGTCACCACGTTGCAGGCGGTCAGCCCGAGCGCACGCAGCGGGGCCAGGGCCATGGCCAGGAACACGGTCGAGCAGTTCGGGTTGGTGACGATGCCCCCCTTCCACCCGTAGGCCGCCTGCTGCCTGGCGACCAGTTCCAGGTGGTCGGCGTTGATCTCGGGCACGAGCAGCGGCACGAGCGGGTCCATGCGGAAGTTGCGGGCATTGCTCACGACGATATGCCCGGCTTCGGCGAACGCCCTCTCGAGGTCCCCGGCTACGCTCGCGTCGAGCGCCGAGAACACGAGCTTCGGCCCCTTGCCGGGCTTCGGAGCCTGGACGATGCGCTCGGCAGCCTCGTCCGACATGGGGGTCGAGAGCTTCCAGGACGCTGCCTCGGCGTACCGCTTCCCCTCGGACCGATCGCTGGCGGCCAGCCAGGTGGCCTGGAACCACGGGTGGCGCTCCAGCAACCGCACGAACTGCTGGCCCACCGTACCGGTGGCGCCCAGCACGCCGACTTCCACTCGAGACGACATCGATTCCTCGTTTCGTCCGCCTTAGACGACAAAACCCGCCTGCGCGGGCCGCGCGGCGGGTTTCAATTGGGCACGTAACGCTTGAGAGTGAGTGCTTCAGCTCACGACGCGTACACGAGCCACCCGCGCGCGGAAACGAGTTCCCGCTTTCGAGTGGTCACGGTAATGGTAATGGTGGTGCGCGTCATCGAACTCCACACAGACTAGACCTCGTGCGCGGAACTGGCAAGGGGACACGCGTGTCATACTCGCCGGATGCGCGGCCGTCCGTCCGCGGACCCATCCGACTTCGACTGCGCGATCGACGTGGCGGCACCACCCGGGGCGGTCTACGGCGCGTTCTTCGCGCCTGAGGTCCTCGCGCGCTGGTGGGCGGTACGTGCCGCGGTGGTCACGCCGCAACCGCTGGGGATCTACGCCCTCGAATGGCCGGTTTCCGACCAGACCGACGACGTTCTCGGCCGCCTCGGCGGCACCTTCTACGGCATCGTCATCGACGTCCGCCCCGACCGTGAGTTCTTCCTCGCCGACGCCTACTGGGTTCCACCCGATGGCACGGCCGTCGGGCCGATGGCAGTCCACGTCTCCTGCGACCCGGCGCCCACCGGCACGCACCTGCGCGTCCGCATCAGCGGCTGCGACGACAGCCCGCGCTGGCGCCGCTTCTATCGCGTGATCGGCACGGAGTGGAGCGCCGCCCTGTCGCGAATCGAGGCGCAGCTGGAAACGTGAAGTTTCGAATTGGAGATGCGCAATGGCACCGGTTCGGCGTTGTCGCCATCGCCAACTCTCGATCCCCGATTCCCGATTCCCGATTTCAGCTTTCAAATTTCCAATTTCATCCCACCCGCCGGATGCGCATGAAGTTGGCATCCGTGCGTGTGAGGTCCGGATTGATGCTGACGAACACGATGGTCGCGCCGCTGCGGAGCACGCCCGACTGCGCGAGATGCCGCTCGATGTCGCTGCCGCCGTCGTGGTCCATCAGCGCGGCGTCGACCGCGATCGGTTCGACATTGCGATGCAGCATCAACCGGCGAGCCAGCCGATCGTCGGACGTCACGGCATGGATCGTCACGCACGGGCGCAGCGCCGAGAGCACCCGGGCCGTCTTGCCTCCGCGCGTCACCGCGACGATCGCTTCGGCGCCCCCACTCCGCGCGAGCGTGACCGCGGCCTCGCAGATCGCGCGGTTGTGCGGCACGGCGAAGCTGATGTCGCCAAACGGCGCACGCGGCTCCACGCCGAGGCTTTCCGCGTCGCGGATGACGGCGTCGAGCATCTTCACGGCTTCGATCGGGTACTGGCCGCTCGCAGTCTCTCCCGACAACATCACGGCATCGACCGAGTCGTCCACGGCGTTTGCCGCGTCGCTCACCTCGGCACGCGTCGGCCGGGGGTTGCTGCGCATCGACTCGAGCACCTGCGTGGCGACGATGACGGGAACGCCGGCGCGCTGGGCCAGCCGCGTGATCTCCTTCTGCGCGCGCGGGACGCTCTGGAGGGGCATCTCGTTACCGAGGTCGCCGCGGGCCACCATCACGCCATCGCACTCGCCGAGCAGGTCCGCCAGGCTCGCGACGGCCTGCGGACGCTCGATCTTGGCGATGAGGCTCGTCGCCCCGGCCCCGGCGTCGCGCAGCGCCTGGCGCGTGCGGCGCAAGTCGTCGACCGTCTGCACGAACGACAGCGCCACCATGTCGACGCCGAGCTGCGCGCCGAACTGCAGGTCGGCGACGTCCTTCTCGGTCAACGCCGAGGCAGGCAGCACGACGTCCGGCGCGTTGATGCCCTTGTGCTGCGACAGCGTTCCGCCGACGACGACCGTCGCGTCGATCGTGGTGCCATCGGTCTCCTCCACCCGCAACTGCAGCGCGCCATCGTCGAGCAGGAGGCGCGTGCCCGGCGTGACCGAGAGTGCGAGTTCGGCAAACGTCGTATAGACCTGCCCTTCGCGCCCCTCCTCGTCGCCCGTCGTAATCCGCAGCCGCGAGCCCTGCGGCAGTGCGATCGGCCGGCCTCCTTCGAGGCGGCCGGTGCGGATCTTGGGACCGCTCAGGTCCTGCAGCACGGCGACCTGCCGCCCGGCGGCCGCCGCCGCCGCGCGCACGAGCCGGAACGACTCGGCATGCGACTCGTGCGTGCCATGCGAGAAGTTGAGCCTGAAGACGTCGACGCCCGCCTCGACGAGCGCGGACACGCCCTGGGACGTGGAGCTCGACGGGCCGAGGGTGGCGATGATGCGCGTCTGTCGCATGAAGCGGCAAGTCTACGATCAAGGAAGGACGAAGGTGGAAGGAGGAAGGACGAAGGACGCAGAGGAAGGAGGAAGGACGGAGGAGGAAGGACGGAGAAGACGCGTCCCGCGCCACCGCGCCCCGGTACCCGCTACCCGCTACGCGCTACCCGCTACCCGGAATCCGAATCCCGAGCCCCGTCCTGTATCGTGTCTCCCATGTCCGAACACCTGCAGCGGTTTCGTGAGTTCCGGGAGCGCATGAACGCACGGGTACTCGAGGTGGCGCCACTCGAGACGAAGCGGTTCTTCGCGCTCGACACACGGGCCTACGAGGCGGGGACGCTCGACGTGCCGACGAAGGAGCTGCTCGGGCTGGTCGCGTCGCTGGTGCTGCGATGCGACGACTGCGTGACGTACCACCTCATTCGCTGCAAGGAGGAAGGCCTCAGCGACGCACAGCTGCGTGAGGCACTCCACGTCGGCCTGGTCGTCGGCGGGTCCATCGTGATCCCGCACCTGCGCCGCGCGATGGCCACGATCGACGACATCGCCGCAGAAGGCGCGCGGGAGGCCTGACGCATGTCACTCCGCGACACCGCCCGTGACCTGCGCGAGGGCCGAGTCCGTGCGCGCGACCTCGTCGAGCAGTGCCTCGCCCGTATCGACGCTCTGCAGCCGTCGACGAACGCCTTCATCCACGTCGATGCCGATCGCGCGCGGCGCGAAGCCGATGCGGCCGACGCCGACCTGCGTGCCGGACGCGATCGCGGCGTGCTGCACGGTATCCCGATCTCGCTCAAGGACCTGATGGACGAGCAGGGCTGCGTGACGACGGCGGGCTCGAGATCGATGACTGCAGTGGCGACGTCCGACGCCCCGGCAACGGCGACGCTGCGCTCGCACGGCCCCGTGTTCCTGGGGCGGACGAACATGCACGAGTTCGCGATGGGCACCACGAGCGAGGACTCGGGCTTCGGCCCCGTCCGGCACCCTCGCGACGGTTCGCGCGTCGCCGGCGGCTCGAGCGGTGGTTCCGCCGTCGCCGTGGCGACGGGCATGAGCCACCTGTCGATCGGCTCGGACACGGGCGGTTCGATTCGCATCCCGTCGTCGGTGTGCGGTCTCGTCGGCCTCAAGCCGGCGTGGGGAGAGGTTCCCCTGGAGGGCGTCGTGCCGCTGAGCCCCACGCTGGACTGCGTCGGGCCGCTCGCCACGAGTGTCGAGGATGCCTGGATCAGCCTGCAGGCCCTGCGCACACGCGGCGACCTGCCGCCATGCCCGGAGCCGCGCCCGCTCTCGACGCTGCGCATCGGCGTGCTGCATGCGTTCGGCTGGGCGCGCGTCGAGGCGGCGATCGGGCAAGGGGTGCTCGCCGCACTCGAGCGAGTCGGCTCGCACGGCGCTCACCTGCGCGAGATCGCCTTCGACCCCGGAACGGACGTCGTAGCCGCGTACGGCACGATCGTCATCCGCGAGGCGCTGGACTTCCACACGCCACGACTGCCGGCGCACGCCGCCGACTACACGCCCGCCGTGCGGACACGGCTGCAGACCGCCGAACATCCGTCCGACGACGAGTACGCGCGCGCGCTGCAGGTCCGGGCCCGCCTGCAGGCCGACGTCGAGGCGCGGCTCGCGCAGGCGGACGTGCTCGCCCTGCCGGGGCTCGCCATCACACCACCACTGATCGGGCAGGCGGTGGTGACGTGGCCGGATGGCGCGGAACCGACACGCGCGGCGATGTTGCGCCTCACGCAACCGTTCAACATGTCGCGACATCCGGCAGTGGTGCTGCCGATCGGCGAGACGCCCGATGGCTGGCCGATCAGCCTGCAGCTCGTGGGTCGCGATACCGCGTCGCTGGTCGCCGCCGCGCGCGCCATCGCGTCCGCGCTGCCTCCACGCGCCGCATAGCCCGTTCTGGCTGCGGGCCCTGCGACAGTGGCCGGTCTGGTAGGCTGAACGGATGCTCCGGTGGGCGTTCCATCGCTGGGAGGAGGCTCTCCACAAGCGCACGAGTGACCGAGTGGTCCGCGAGTTCGACTGGGGAATCGACTGGCTCCATGACCTGCCGAGCGCCACGGGCATGCCCGACGGCACGCGCGAGTCCTCGCCCGCAGAAACGCTGCAGGCGTACGCCGCATGGGCCGTCGCCAACAGCGACACGTTCTTTGCGAGCACCGACACGGCCGACTTCGAACTCGACGCCAGCGGGCACCTGCGTTTTCCGAGCGAGGTGGTGACGCCGCACCCGGAGAACAACGTCGTGCACGCGCGGCTGCTCCGCGCGAAGGAAGACCGCGGCCGTGCCGTCGTGGTGCTGCCGCAATGGAACTCGGATACCGAGGGACACGTCGGCCTGTGCCGGCTGTTCAACCGCGTCGGACTCACCGCGCTTCGTCTCAGCAAGCCCTACCACGACTGGCGGATGCCGCCCGAACTCCAGCGCGCCGACTACATCGTCAGCAGCAACGTGGGGCGGACGCTGCAGGTCTGTCGGCAGGCCGTGCTCGACGCGCGCCGTGCCGTGGGGTGGCTGCACGGCCAGGGGTACACCTCGATCGGCATCTGCGGCACGAGCCTCGGATCGTGCCTGTCGATGCTCACGGCAGCGCACGAGCCGCGGATCAAGGCGGCCGCGCTCAACCACATCTCGCCGTACTTCGCCGATGTCGTCTGGGACGGGCTGTCCACCCGGCACGTCCGGCAGGGACTCGACGGGCACGTCGACCTCGACACGCTCCGCCGCATCTGGCTGCCCATCAGCCCGCAGCCGTACCTCGAGCACGTGCGCAACGTGCGGGCGCTGCTCGTCTACGCGCAGTACGACCTCACGTTCCCGCTGCGGCTCTCCAAGTCGCTCGTCCGCGAGTTCCGGGAGCGCCGCATCGACCACCAACTGGCCGTGCTGCCCTGCGGGCACTACACGACGGGCAAGACGCCGTTCAAGTTCCTCGACGGCTA
>JAEYZV010000149.1 GCA_023427865.1 Acidobacteriota bacterium | reverse complement strand
CGACAGTGGCAGCCAGCACGTGCGCGACGAAGTTGGCCGTCCACCCCGTCCATGCGTACCCTTCGAGGCCCGCCTTGGCCATCGAGGTGTCGACGATGACCCCGACGGCACTGAATGGCGACAGGTTGCCGGCGTTGGCGCCGTTGCCGATCATCAGTGCCACGAGCAGCGCGGGCACGCCGGCACGCATCGCCGCCGCCATGCCGAGCGGCGCCAGCAGCGCCACCGTGGCGATCGCGCCGGGGCCCATCGTGCTCACGAGGCACGCCAGCATGAACAACAGCGGCGGCAGCCACGCGGCCCGGCCGCCCGAGACGCGCAACGCACGACCGACGAGCGCCGCCATCGTGCCGTTTGCCTGCATCGTGCCGAACAATGCCGTCACGCCGAGCAGCGTGATGAACAGCGACGTCGGGAAGATGGCCATCAGCGCATCGGGCCGCCAGCCGGCCGCGTAGACGGCGATCGGCCAGGCGAGCGCGATGGCGAGCACGCCGACGTTGACCCTCGTGCCGAGGCTCGCGACCACCACGAGCACCAGCGCCGCGACCGACAACCCTGCCGGGCTCATCGGCGAGCGGACCCGTCCTGCGCTCGCGGCGACGCGCCTCGTGCGGCGCGGCCCGTCGGGCGGTGCCCGTGTTCCTTCGGTGGCGTTCCCTTCACGATCGTGTAGACCGTCTCCATGGAATCGTGCACGCCTGCCTGCCATCCGAGCCGGGCGACCGTGTAGCCGCGCTCGACGGGAACCGCTCACGCCCGTCAGCGCGCGACCGGCGAGTCATGGCCGCGACGGCGTCAACACGAGGGTGTGCGCTGCCGCCGATTCGACGGCCTTGCGCGAATACCGGAGCGGGAAGTACTGCCCCTTCGCCCATGGCTCCAGCAGGTTGCCGTAGTACGGACTGCCGGGCTGCGCCGACTGCCCCGGCGTGTTGGTCACCCGGGACTCGTCGAGGTCCGAAAAATCGATGACTTCGCGAAAGGTGGCGCCGGTCGACGCCACGGTCTCACCGCCGCCGTCGCGCTCCACGCCTGGCAGATCGTAGGCGCTCACCAGCGGGTGCGGGAACTCGCTCCGGTGCAGGCGTCCCCATCGCCACTCGCGGCGATCGGCACCAAGCGTGCGCGTCAGCGTCTCCAGCGCCTGTTCCAGGGCCTTCTGCGCCGACGCGACCAGCGCAGGGCCCGGCGAGGACAACGCGAGGAGCCGCGCCGACGCGCCGACGCCGCCCCGGCCTGGCGCGCCCTCGGGCTGCAGGGCGGCCTCGTCGATGTGGCGCCTCCAGGCGTTGTGAAGTGCGGCGCCGACGCTGGTGGCCTGATAGCGGCCGTCCCACTCGAGCAGCGTCCGTCGCGCCCATTCCACGTCTTCCCGGTCGGCGGTCCACGTGCGGAGCAGCGCCTTCTCGGCCTCGACGTACGGCCACGTCGTGTCGTGCTGGAAGCGCTCGAAGTCCTCCCGGCGGTATCCGTCGCCCGTGCCGAACACCTGTTCCAGGCGGTCGAACCGCGCGTACGGTGCGCGCTTGAAGAACAGCGGCGGGTAGTAACCCGCGGGCAGGATGTTGTGGTTCGCCGTCACGATCCGGCCGCTCGGCGGGTTGAACGCATACGGCAGGTCGTCGCGGAAGCCGTTCCAGCGATACGCGCCCGTCCCCGGTACGGGCAGCCGACCGTACCAGCCGCCCTCGCGGCGCGGCGTCAGGCTCGAGGCGTGCCAGGCGATGTTCCCATCGACGTCGCCGCAAATCATGTTCTCGGAGGGTGCGAGGTAGTAGCGCTGATACGTAAGGAACTCGCGGCAGCTTGGCGTCAGCGACGCCTGGTTCAGGCGCAGCGCGCCGAGGTACTCCGCCGTCCCGGGCTCCTGCAGGGTCGAACGAAGCGCGTAGGCGCGGTTGTTGACGCGGTCCTCGTGGAAGATCGGCCCGTGTCGGCTGTACTTGCGTTCGACCGTGCGTGACGCCCCGCCGCGCACCGCGATCGTGTCGGTCACCACGCGCAACGGGTACCACTCGCCCTGCCACTTCGCCTGGTTCGGATCGGCCGGGTTCAGCTCCTCCACGAACACATCGTCGTAATCGGTGCCGACGATCGTCAGCCCCCAGCCCACGCGCCCGTTGTGGCCGATCGCCACGCCGGGGATCGCCGGTTCGGTCGCGCCGATGACGTCCCACCCCGGCGCCACGAGGTGGACGATGTAGCGCAACGACGGGTTGGCGACCTGCCGATGCGGATCGTTGGCCAGCAGCACGGCGCCACTCGCCGTGTGCGCGCCGCTGACGACCCAGTTGTTGCTGCCCGGTGAGTGCTCGGGTGTGCCATGGTCGGATGAGGCGACCGCAGCCGGTGCGCGCGCGTACGCGTCGAGCAGCGGCGGCCGCGGGAACGGCACGACCGGGAGCACGCCGTCGAGCGCATCGAGGATGGACGGCGACAGGATGGACAGGTCGAGGCCGTGCGGAACCGCCACCGGGATCTCCGGGTCCTGCCGGGCGCGTCGGAGGGCTTCCTCCGGTCCGAGGCGCGCCACGTCGAGCGCGAACCGGAGCTCCGCACGCGCGTTGGCCAGCGACCGCGCCGGCACGCGCAAGGCGACGTCACGGACGGTCCACGGTTCCGGCGTGATGCCCGTCAACACGAACTCGACCGGCAGGTTGTCGCGATGGCTGTCGATGTAGGCGTTCACGCCCGCGGCAAATGCCGCGAAGATGCGTTTGCCCTCCGGGTGATAGCTCGTGAACTCGCTGTCGTCCCACGGCCCCTGGTACTGCACGAGTCGCAGGAGACGATCGTGCGCAACCGCCTCCTCGCCGAGGATCTCTGCGAGCCGGCCGCTGTTGTACCGCCGCCACAACTCCATCTGCCACAGGCGGTCCTGCGCCTGCACGTAGCCCTGTGCGAAGAACAGGTCGTCGGTGTTGGACGCG
Source organism: Acidobacteriota bacterium (assembly GCA_023427865.1). Classification (GTDB taxonomy): domain Bacteria; phylum Acidobacteriota; class Vicinamibacteria; order Vicinamibacterales; family Vicinamibacteraceae; genus Luteitalea. The sequence goes on along the minus strand of JAEYZV010000149.1, from coordinate 3,024 downwards.
TAGATGTGCGGCACGCCCCACGTGTCGCGGATGACCTCGACCGGCGCAGCCAACCCGGCGACCGTCTCGGTCCCCTCGATTCGACTGAGCGCGCGTCTGGCCAGCGTGTCGAAGGGCGGCGCAGGTGCCTGCCCGGACACCCCCACCCCGAGGACGATCGGCGTGACCAGCATCAATTGAAGCAGTGTCGGCGACATGGCTCCCTGACTCATGACGAATTCGCAGCGTTCGACGGTTCAGCACCCGCGCTGGACGGTCGCCCCGGGCAGGATCGCCCATGGCGGACGACTCAGCGCCGACTGCCGGTCCAACGGTAACGCACCTCATGCAGCGTATGCCGCGGCGCGTTGCCGTAGGTGTACGGCGAAGGCCGATCCGCAGTCTCTTGCCGGCTGGCCGGTGCCGCCGTCACGATTCCTTGCGAAGGTAGCCTTCGGTGAGCGCCACCCAGTAGGCCGCACCGCGCGGCAGGTTGTCGCGATTGAAGGCGAACTCCGGGTGGTGGACCATCGGCGTGTCGCCATTGCCGATGAAGCAATAGGTCATTGCGCCGTCGTCGCCTCTCGCATCGACAACTCGGGATGCCGATGCATGTGCTCGAACCGCTCCTCCATCTGGCTGCGTTCCGCGCGAAGGGCATCGACGATGTCGGCCATGGTGTCGCTCCTCGTTTCGACGGTCGGTACCGTCGGCTCCTGCGGGGACCGGGAGACTCAGGCCGCGCTCGCCGAGGCGGCGGCGATTGGCTCAGGCTCTGGACGCGCGGACGCGGGAATCGTCACCATGATCGAGACGATCGGCGACGACCATGAGCAGGCTCACGCTCAATACGAAGAAGGCCGCCTCCCGGGCGGCGCCCCCCGACACCCTCGGACGGAGTCTATAGCGGGAGGCTGGCGTCGGCGTTGAAGTCGAGCGCGCTGCCGCGCTCGCCGAGCGACAAGCGGCGCAGCCCCGCTGCCGCGATCATGGCCGCGTTGTCGGTCGCCAGCGCCACACTGGGCACGAACACGGGCACGCCGGCTGCAACTCCGCGACGCTCCGCCTCGGCACGCAGGCTGCTGTTGGCCGCGACGCCGCCCGCAATGCCGATGGCGCGCGCGTCGAACCACTCCGCCGCGCGGAAGGTGCGGTCGAGCAGCGTCTGTATCACCACGCGCTGGAAGCTCGCGCAGATGTCGTCCACTTCGGCCTCCGACAACTGCCGGCGGCCGCCAGCGGTCGCGAGTTCGACATGCCGGCGGACGGCCGTCTTGAGGCCGCTGAAGCTGAAGTCGGCGCGGCGTTTCAACGCCTGCTCGAATCCGGCGGGCAGGTGCGTCTGCGGCCCCTTGTTCCTGTCGTCGTGGGTCAGCTTCGGGATGGGAAACGCAATGGCGTGCGGGTTGCCCTCGCGCGCGCGGCGGTCGACGATGGGGCCGCCCGGATAACCGAGCCCGACGAGCTTCGCGACCTTGTCGTAGGCCTCCCCCGCTGCATCGTCGCGCGTGCGTCCGACGAGGCGGTACACACCCGCAGACGGCACGTGATAGAGGCTCGTATGCCCGCCGGACACCACGAGCACGACGTGCGGATACGGCAGGTCGCCGTGCTGCAGCGCCAGCGACTCGATGTGCCCCGCGAGGTGGTGGACGGGCAGCACGGGAATGCCGCGTGCCGCGCCGACCGCTTTGGCAAACGAGACCCCCACGAGCAGCGAGCCCACGAGTCCCGGCCCCTGGGTGACGGCAATGCCATCGACGTCGTCGAGGCTCGCCTGCGCATCGGCGAGCGCCTGCTCCACGACGCCGCAGATGTCGCGCAGGTGCTGGCGTGCCGCGAGTTCCGGCACGATGCCGCCCCACTCGCGATGGATCGCCACCTGCGACGCCACCACACTCGACCGCAGCTGCCAGCCGCTCGCGTCGTCGTGGGCGTCGACGACGGCGGCAGCCGTCTCGTCACACGAGCTCTCGATGCCGAGAACGCGCATCAGCGGACCGCGACCGTCTCCGGCTCCTGCGCGAACAAGGCCTTCAGCGACTCGGTGAACGGCGCTCGCGCGACGCCGCGTTCGGTGATGATCCCGGCGATGAGCCGGTGCGGCGTGACGTCGAACGACGGGTTGTAGACCTTTGCGGCATCCGGCGCGATCTGCGTCGTGCCGACGTGCGTGACTTCCTTGCGGTGCCGCTCCTCGATCGGGATCGCATCGCCGTCGGGTGTCTTCATGTCGATGGTGGAGAGCGGCGCGGCGACGTAGAACGGCACACCGTGTTCCTTGGCGAGCACCGCGACGGTGTAGGTGCCGATCTTGTTTGCCGCATCGCCGTTTGCGGCGATGCGATCCGCACCCACGACCACGAAGTTGATCCGCCCCTGTCGCATGAGCACCGCCGCCATGTTGTCGGAGATGACGGTCGTGTCGATGCCGTCACGGACGAGTTCCCACGCGGTGAGGCGCGCGCCCTGCAGCACCGGTCGCGTCTCGTCGGCGAAGACGCGGACCTGCCGCCCCTGTTCGATCGCGCCGCGGATCACGCCGAGCGCGGTGCCATAGCCGGCGGTGGCCAGCGCACCGGCGTTGCAGTGGGTGAGGATGCCGGCGTCGGCCGGCACGAGTTCGCCACCGAAACGGCCGATGGCGCGACAGCTCGCGACGTCCTCGTCGTGGATGGCATGGGCCTGGTCGAGCATGGTGCGGCGGAGATCGTCGACGCTCGCGCCCGCGAGCACCTGCTCGGAGAAGACCCGCTTCATCCGATCGATCGCCCAGAACAGGTTGACGGCCGTCGGTCGCGTCGCCGCCAGCAGCTCGCAGTCCCTGAGGAACTCGGTCGTGAGCTGCTTGGTGCCCGCGGCGGTGCTGCGGCGCACACCGAGCGCAAGCCCGTACGCAGCCGACACCCCGATGGCCGGGGCGCCGCGCACGACCATCGTCTTGATGGCCTTGGCGATGTCGTTGGGGGTCTTGCAGGTGACGTACAGCTCGCGGGTCGGCAGCTTGCGCTGGTCCACCATCACGACGGCATCGTCCTGCCAGGC
>JAEYZV010000147.1 GCA_023427865.1 Acidobacteriota bacterium | reverse complement strand
GGATGAGAAATGACGCCCATGCAGGCACGATTGAGTGGACCGGGCGCCCGCCGGCCCACGCGGCGCTGCCGGCCAGCAGCAGCACCGACGCGGCCAGCGTGAGCCATCCGAACAGCGCGGCACGCCGGCGCACGAGCCCCGCGTTGACGATCACGAGGCCGAGGGCCGATGCCGACGCGATCCACGGCGCGCCGGGAGACCGCACGACGATCGCAGCTGTCGAGGCCGCCGCGAGCAGCGGCACGAGCATCGCCCAGCCGCGTCCGAGCGCCACGGCGCGCTCGAGCGCGATCACCGTCCCGAACAGCCCGACAACGAGGAGGGGGCCATGCGCGGCCGCGTACGTCGACGTCCAGCCGACGTCGATGCCCACCCGCGCGAGGCCACCCGACACGCCGGCAAGTGCCGCCAGGCCGCCTGCGGCCAGGAGCAGTCGGCGTGCTGCCCGGGAGCCCGCATTCACGCGCCTATGCTACCGGTGTTGCGCTGGCGCAACGTCCGCGCCGCGGCACGTCCGGCACGATGGCGGCATGCACGATCCGCTCGCCGGCTCCTCCTGGAGCGCTCCGTCGACCGTCCAGGGTTTCTCCCAGTCGCCGCCGAACACGACCCTCATGGACTTCGCCGCGCGTGAACTCGCCCGGGTGCCGCACGGCCGCCTCATCGACATCGGCTGCGGCGCGGCCCGCAATGCGATCCACCTGGCGCGGCAGGGGTGGGAGGTGCTCGGGGTGGACCTGTCGCGTCCGATGCTCGACTCGGCCGAGATGCGTGCCGCGGCCGAAGCGCATCCCCAGCGCCTGCGGTTCGCGCTGGCGCCGATGGACACGCTGCCGGCCGCCGACGCCTCGTTCGACCTGATCGTGGCCCACGGCATCTGGAATCTGGCGCGATCGTCGGCCGAGTTCCGCCGTGCGGTGGACGAGGCCGCCCGTGTGGCCGCACCCGGCGCCGCGCTGTTCGTGTTCACGTTCTCGCGCAACACGCTGCCCCCCGACGCGCAGCCCGTGCCGGGCGAGGACTTCGTGTTCACGCAGTTCTCGGGGCAGCCGCAGTGCTTCCTCACCCGCGAGCAACTGGTCGCCGAGCTCGGGCGCGCCGGGTTCGAGCTGGACGCGGGCGTGGCGTTCACCGAGCACAACCTCCCGCCGCCCGGGGCGGTCCAGCCGATGCGCGTTCCGGTGATCTACGAAGCTTCGTTCCGACGCGCATGAACCTCGTGCACCGCTGGCTCTGTGGCACCGCGCGCTGGCGACGCACGGTGCGCGAGTCCATCCTGCCGTGGGCGCTCGAAGGCACGCCCCTCGCCGGATCGCTCCCGGCAGGCCGCGTCCTCGAGATCGGTCCCGGCCCGGGCGCGTCCACCGAACTGCTCGTCGAGCGCGCGGCCGACCTGACGTGCATGGAGGTCGATCCCGACCTCGCGGCGGCGCTCGCGGCCCGTTTCGCAGGTCGCTGCGTGGTGGTGCGCTGCGACGATGCGACGGCGATGCGGGAGGCGGACGGAAGCTTCGACCACGTGGTGTGCTTCACGATGCTGCACCACGTGCCGTCGTCGGCGCTGCAGGACCGGCTGTTCCGGGAAGTGAGGCGCGTGCTGCGCGTCGGCGGGGTGTTTGCCGGGGCCGACACGCGGGCGAGCGTGCCGCTGCGGCTGCTGCACGTCGGCGATACGTACGTGCCGGTAGACCCGGCTACGCTTGCCGAGCGGCTCCGCGCCGCCGGCTTCCGCGAGGCGCGCGTGGATGTGCGGACGCACGCGTTCCGCTTTCGCGCGGTACGCTGAACGGTCGGATGCGGAAAGGCTGGCCGCCTGTCTCGGCGGCGCATCCTCCGCGTCCGGCGAGTGGGCGCACGCCGGATGCCGGACGTGGGTGGGGCGCGTTCCCTAACGCGCCCCTGGCGCGAATGTGGAGCGACACCGGGGAGCGACACGTGCACGAGCGACAAACCAGGGCTGCCGACGACTGGCGCCTGCAGATACCAGACGCCCATCGCCGGGCGCTTCGACGCTGGTTGTGGGCCGTGCTGCTCACGATCGTCGCGATCGTCGTCGTGGGCGGCATCACGCGGCTCACGCAGTCGGGCCTGTCGATCGTGCGCTGGGAGCCGCTCATGGGTGTGCTGCCGCCGATCGGCGACGCGCAATGGACCGAACGCTTCGCCCAGTACCAGCAGTACCCCGAGTACCGGCAGCTCCGGCCCGGCATGACGCTCGACCAGTTCAAGGTCATCTTCTTCTGGGAGTACCTGCACAGGCTCGTCGCCCGGGCGCTCGGCGTGGTGTTCCTGGTGCCGTGGCTGGTGTTCTGGTGGACCGGACGGCTCACGCGGCCCATCGCGTTGCGGACGCTCGGCGTTTTTGCGCTCGGCGCGGCACAGGGCGCGCTCGGCTGGTTCATGGTGGCCAGCGGGCTCGTCGACCGTCCGAGCGTCAGTCACTACCGGCTCGCCGCGCACCTCGGGCTCGCCTTCGTGATCGTCGGCACGGTCGTCTGGCTCCTCTGCGAACTGCGGTCGTCCGTCCCGCGCGCGGC
>JAEYZV010000607.1 GCA_023427865.1 Acidobacteriota bacterium | reverse complement strand
GCGACACGCTCATCCCGGCTCGCGCGGTAGGGCTGCGCGGTCGCGGACCGCCTGCCCTGCAGATCCTCGGCGCGATCCCAGGGTCCGCCTCGTCGGCCGGGCGCTGGGCCCGCCGACACTGCCGACGCCTCACAGCGCCAGCGCGGGCGGCACGTCCTTGTCGAAGGAGCCGCGCAACGCCGAGCGCGCAGCCCAGTACCCGCACATGCCGTGCACGCCACCGCCCGGCGGGGTGGAGCTCGAGCAGATGTACAGCCGCGGGTTCGATGTCCTGTACGGATCCCATCGCGGAAACGGGCGGAGCAGGAACTGCCGCAGCGTGTTGGCGCCGCCGCCGATGTCACCGCCGACCAGGTTCGGATTGTGCGCTTCGAGTGCGGCCGGCGGCATGACGTGCCGCTGCAGGACGGTGTCGCGGAAGCCTGGGGCGAAGCGCTCGATCTGCGCCTCGACGCGATGCGTGACGTCGACGTCGCAGCCGTGCGGCACGTGGCAGTACGCCCACCCGGTGTGCATGCCCGATGGCGCCCGCGAGTCGTCGAACACGCTCTGCTGCGCCACGAGCACGAAGGGCTCGTCGCTGATGCGGCCGTGCGACGCGTCGTGCTCCGAGCGAGCGATTTCGGCGTACGTCCCGCCCAGGTGAACGGTCGCCGCACGCCGACACTCGGCCGCGCGCCACGGCATCGGTTCCGACAATGCGTAATCGATCTTGAACGCGCCTGGGCCGTAGCGGAACCGCTGGAGCCGCCGGCGGTAGGCCGCCGTGAAATGGCTGCCGGCCACGCGTTCGAGCTGCCGTGGCGTGAGGTCGAACAGCACGGCCCGTGCAGGCGGCACGTCGGCAGGCGACCGCACGTGGTGATCCACGACGATTTCGCAGCCCAGTGAGCGCGCGAGGGAGGCGAGCGCATCCGCGACCGCCTGGGATCCGCCGCGCGCGCACGGCCAGTCGACGGCGTGTGCGGCAACCGCCAGCACCAGCCCGAAGGACGCCGACGCCGCCGCGTCGAGCGGCAGGAACGAATGCGCTGCGCAGCCGGCGAACAACGCCCGACCTTCCTCGCGACGGAACGTGCGCACGAGTGCATCGGCGGACTGCAGCGCGAGCCGTCCGAACCGCGCCATCAACAGCGGATGGCGCGGGATGCGGATCGGTTTCAGGATCTCGCTGAACAGGTCGGCATGCCGGCGCGCGAAGGGGCCGAGCATCCGGGCCCAGGCGCTGCCGTCAGGCTCGCCGAGCTCCGCAGCGGTGTCCTCGATGCTCCGATGCAGGCTCACCGCGCGCCCCCCGTCGAGGGCATGCGCAAGCGGGAGCGGCGCCTCCACCCAGGACAACCCGTGTTCGGCGAGCGGCAACCGCGAGAACACGGGCGACACGACGCCCATCGGGTGGATGGCGCCGCAGACGTCGTGACTGAACCCGGGCAGCGTGAGCGCCTCGGTGCGCGACCCGCCGCCCACCCGGGACTGCCCCTCGAGCACGACGACCGACAGGCCGGCGCTCGCGAGCACGATGGCCGCCGTCAGCCCGTTCGGGCCAGCGCCGACGACGGCCGCGTCATAGCTGGTCCTGAACATGCAAGGCCGGTCCGGAGTGGAGGATGCGCATGAACGTGCTCATCGTTGACGCGCCGGAGGTGCTGCAGCGTTCGCTCGCAGACGCGTTCGGGAGCCGGGGGGACACATGCCGGATGCTGCCGGAGCAGCGCACCGACGTGACGACCCGCGGCGATGCGTCCACACAGCCGAGGCCGGGTGTCCCGGCACGGCTCGGCCAGATCGCCGCCGACGCACACGGCATCGACTGCGTCGTCGTGTTCGCCCATGACCCGGCGGCCGAAGCCCGGACGTCGGCAACGGCCGCAGCGGCGTTGGCGGGTTCGAACGTGTCGCGCCTCATCATCGTCACGCCCTTGCGAGGCTCGCGCCAGCCGGATGCAACCTCGACGCCGGCGCAGCGCCACGCGCCGGCCGAGCACCCGATCGACGTCACGGTGGTTGCAGCCACGCCGGTGTACGGGCCGGGCGACGAACTCGTGTCGCGCCTGCTGATCATGATGCGGTCTCTCCCGATCGTGCCGCTGCTTGCCAACGGGGACCGGCAATACCAGCCGCTCTGGCACGAAGACCTCGCGCACGTGCTCGTCGAGGCTGCGCACGGCAACGAGGCCGTTGGGCCGACCTGTGCCGTGGCCGGCCCCCAGGCCGTCACCCAGCAGGAGCTCTACGACAGGATCGCGCCGCTCATCGACAAGCGTCCAGCGCGGGTGCCGGTACCGGATCTGCTGACACGCGTCGGGCTGAAACTCATCGATGCGGCGAGTGGAACCGACACCGCGTCGGCAGAAGGGCGCTGGGCCGTCGATGCGGACGCGGTCGTGCTGTCTGCGGCGGACAACGATCTCGAGCGGGTGCTCGGACGTCCCGCGACGTCGCTCGACGAAGGCCTGCGCAGGCTCGTCGTCGAGTTGCCGGAGCAGCTACCGGGAACAGGCCTCGGCACGCTGCAGGTGAAGCATTTCTGGGCCGACCTGCGTGGACACCATCTCGCCCCGCGCGAGGTCATCGGGCTGCTTCGGGATCGATTCGCGGACATCATGCCCGTGCCCGTGGGCATCGAGCCGGGTGCCCCGACCGTGCGCCTGGACGTCGGGGCCACGATCACGCTTCACCTGCCCGGCCGGGGGCACGTGCAGGTACGCGTCGAGGAAGCCGACGACGCGCACGTCGTACTGTCGACGCTGCGCGGTCACCCGCTTGCCGGCGTGGTGCGCTTCCTAGCCGCGCCAGCAGCGGAGGGCGTGCGGTTCGAGGTCATGACGGCCGACAGGGCGGCGACGCCGCTCGATTGGCTGGGGCTTTCAATCGGCGGTGCGCGCCTGCAGGACGCCAACTGGCGCACCGTGGTGCGGCGCGTGGCCGACATGGCGGAGGCCACAATCGACGGCGTGCAGAGTCACGTGCGCGACGCGTCGGACGCCGAGGTGGAGCATTTGTCGATGTGGGTGCGGCGGCTGGTCGCCGGGCAACGCGAGGCGTGACGACCACAGGCAACGTCGCTTGCGAGCAGCTTGTCGTTCCCGAAGCCGGACACTCGAGGAGGAAGAGCAATGGCCCAGTTCGAAGTCGGATACTTCGTCGGAAGTCTCGCGAAGAACTCGCTGAACCGCAAGCTGGCGCAGGCTCTCGTGAAGCTGGCGCCGTCCGAGTTGCGCCTGCGCGAGATCTCGTTCAAGGAACTGCCGCTCTACAGTTATGACTACGACGAGAACTACCCACCCGTTGCCCGGCAGTTCAAGGAAGCCATCAGCTCGGCCGACGCCGTGCTGTTCGTCACACCGGAATACAACCGGTCAATCCCTGGCGCGTTGAAGAACGGCATCGACTGGGCGAGCCGTCCGTATGGCACCAACGCCTTCACGAAGAAGCCGTCGGCGATCATCGGCACCTCGCCGGGCAAGATCGGCACCGCCGTCGCACAGCAGCACCTGCGGAGCGTGCTGGCGTTCTGCAACTCGCCGCTGATGAACGCGGTCGAGGCGTACATCCAGTTCACGCCAGACCTCATTGCCGATGACGGCCGCGTCAGCGAGCCCAGCACCGAAGAGTTTCTACGCGGCTTCATGACCGAGTTCCACGCGTTCATCGAACGCGTCTACACGGTCCTGCCCCGCCCGGCCACGCAGCGCTAGCGAACGACGTTCAGGAGGCGCGTTCGGGGAACCCGCCGTGCGCCAGAGGCGCACATCGGCGGGTCTTCCGCGCGCCGGGCCAGCGTTCGGGAAGGCGTCGGTTGGTGCGGTCAGGCACGCCAGCCGTGCCTGATGGGAGGCACCGCGCGAGCGGGGTTCCAGACGTCGCCGCAGGCGGTGCAGCGCCAGTAGCCGGTCGCGCTCTGCACCTTTGCCGCCGAGACGATCGCCGTCGAGGCACACGAGGGACACACGGTGGGGAGGGCCTGGTCGTCCGACGCGGACCCTCTCGTGTGGTGTGGTGCGCGCCGGTCTACCAACGAGGCTCGCGGCGCGAGCGCCCCTGACCGCCACCGCCGCCGTAGCCACCGCCGTAGCCGCCACCGCCGCCCGAGCGGGGCATCTGCGGACGCGCCTCGTTGACGGTCAGGCGACGACCGCCGAACGACTGGTCGTGGAACTGCGCGATGGCCGCCTGGGCTTCCGCGTCGGTCGCCATCTCGACGAAGGCGAAGCCGCGCGCGCGACCGGTCTCGCGGTCGCGCATGACGCTGACCGACGCCACGGCGCCCGCCTGCGCGAAGTGCGACTCCAGATCAGCCTCGTTCGTGTCGAACGGGAGGTTACCGACGTACAACTTGGTGCTCATACTCTCTCTCCTGCGTCCTCGAAGGGACGGCCCGTCGCGGGCGTTTTGGGGAAATCAGCCGGAGCGGTGAACGCTCGGCGTTGTCGTCACGCAGAAGGAGCCGTCATACCGACTACACTGGCGCGGGAGAACGAAGCGGCGAACTTCCTGAAGGCGTTCAGTATACACCACATCCGAGGGGCGCGCGCTCACCCGTGATAGGCTTCGGCGTATCGAGCCAGCACTCGCGACCGCGTCGTTCCAGCGGCCGCGCCATGAGCCTGGGACTCCGCTCGCCGGGCATCCGGGCCACGTGGAACGATGGTCCCCCGGCCACGGTCAGCTCCCATCGTCGTCGTGTCGCCGATGACGCTGCCGTGACGTCCAGCGCCGGAATGCGCGGAAAGCAGGGACTGGTGGTACGACGTCCGAACCACATCGGCGTGTTCGAGTTCATTGCGCTGTCACGGCTACGGGTGGCGCAACTCGCCGAGGGCTGTGCACCACGCGTCCCCGGCGAACACCTGAAGGCCGTGCTGGCCCAGATGGAGGTGGCAGGCGGAGCCGTGCGTCGCTGCAGCGACGCGGAAACGACGTCGTCGTGACCGTTCACCTGGTGAATCCGAGTCACGTCTCCTTCGGCACCGGCGTGATCGCACCGCGCTGGCTGTACGTCCTCGCGGCAGCGACGCCTCCCGAATTCGGCACGCCGCGCCTGACCGACGAAAGCATCGCGCCGTTCGACGTCGCGGACGTCCGTCCCGGGGACGTGGTGGGAGTCGGTATCCACACCGGCAATGCCCTGCGCGGGTACGCCGTGGGCACCGCCGCGCGTGCGGCAGGCGCTCACGTCGTCTTCGGAGGCGTCCATGCCACGCTCTATCCGGACGAAGCGCGGACGCTCGGCGGCGCGAGTGCCGTCGTGACCGGTGATGGCGACCTGGTGTGGCCTCGCGTGCTGGGCGACTGTGCCGCCGGCCGGCTTGCCGTGCAGTACGACGGCGGCCAGATCGACGGCGACGCGTTCCTGCCCGGCCGCTGGGACCTGTTGCCGCGCGACAAGTACATGTGGGCATCGGTGCAGACGGTGCGAGGCTGCCCGAAGCACTGCTCGTTCTGCTCGGTCTGGCGCACCGACGGCCAACGGCCCCGACTGCGGAGCGTCCGGGTGGTCGTGGACGAGATCCTCGACCTCCGTCGTCGCGGGTTCCGGTTCATCGCGCTCGCCGACGACAACTTCTACCCCGTCACGCTCGAGGATCTGCGCATGGCCGCGCGTCGGGCCGACGGCACGAGCCTCGAACGGCTGAAGGCCATCCGCGCCGAGCGGTTCGCGCTGATGCGTGAACTCGCCCGACTGCCGGACGACACGGTGTTCTTCACGCAGATCACCATGGAGGCGGCCGACGACCCGGAGTTCCTCGAGGCGATGCGTGGCGCCCACATCCGCGGCGCGCTCGTCGGCGTGGAATCGGTCACGCCAGAGGGGCTGAAGGACGTGTACAAGGCGTTCAATGCGAGCGGCGCGGCCCTGGTCGAACGACTCCGTCGCTTCCGCGCGCATGGGGTGCACGTGCTGGGCTCGTTCATCTTCGGGCTGCCGAGCGATCGGCCCGAGACGTTCGACCTGTGCCTGTCGGTGGCCGAGCGCGCCGACCTGACGTTTGCCCAGTTCGTGATGCTGACGCCCTATCCAGGCACGCTGGACTTCGCCGCATGGGAGAAGCGTCAGGGCGACACCACGCCCCAGGTGTCGGGCATCCCGGTGACCCGCCACTGGCTGATACCGCAGGCCCAGCGGCCCAAGGTGTACATGGATCACCCGGTGATGACCGCCGCCGAGATCCGGACGCGCACACAGGGAGTGTGGGATCGCTTCTATTCGACCCGCAGCATCTGGCGGCGTGCCCGGGTGCTCCGATCGCTGCGGTCCCGGCTCGCGTTCCTCCTGATCTCGAAGATCTATCGCCAGATGTACGCCAACACCGGCATCGCCACCGACAGCGCACGCGTCTCGCGCTCTGCACGATGGACGCGCCTGCTCGCCATCCCCTGCCGTCGGCTCTTCGCGGGCAAGGTGATGCCGGAGTTGCAGTTGCGCTGAGTCGAATGCGTCCGTATCTCAGCGCAGATCGCGCCAGAGGGCGGTGAGGCGCTCGGCCGTCGTGCGCGCGTCGAAGGTCGTCTCGGCCTTTCGTCGTGCCGCGGCCGCAAACTGCGCCGACTCGGCCAGCGCCGCCCGAATCCGTGCGGCGATCGCCTGCGGCGTCTCGTTCTCGTCGAACAGCAGCCCCTCGCGCCGCGTTTCGTCGACGATGCTCGCGTAGCCGGTGGAGCGCTGCGCCACGAGCAGGCAGCCGGCGGCAAGCGCCTCGAGACCGACCATCC
>JAEYZV010000071.1 GCA_023427865.1 Acidobacteriota bacterium | reverse complement strand
ACCCGATACCCGCTACCCGCTACCCGATACCCATGTACACCCTCCGCCTGACGCGATCGCTGCTGGCCCGGTTCGCGCCATCCGACCCGTCGCAGAGCCCCGTAGCGACGACGACGCTTGGCGATTGGTATGTGCGCGCCCTCCGCGGGGCGGGCCGCGATCTCCTGCTGTGCACGAGCGAGGTGACCCGTCTCTCCGTGGTCATGCCCGCGGACAGGATTGCCGAGCTCCCCGAGCAGCTGGTGCGCAGCCTGATCCCGCTGCTGTACGCCCTTGGCGTCCGCCCGCAGGCCGTGGCTGCCGAAGTCGAGGCTATGACCGAGGGCATCGTCGGCCCGGCGACCGATCCGGCGATGACGCGGGCGATGCAGGCGATCGCCCGCCGTGTGCGTGCGACGCTCGGTGAGGCGCGCACCGCGCAGGTGGACGTGGAGGCGCTGCATCGCGCGCTCGCGGAACGGACCCGCGCTCCCGGCGGCACGTCGACCGCCGGCGAGCTCACGGTCCGCCTGCTTCACGGGTGAAACGCACCACGCAGGAGCGGCCGACGCCGGCAAGCGCGTCGGCCGTGCGCGACGGGCGAAAACGCTGGAGATTCGCGAAGCGAACGCGCGCGACTGCAAAGCTCGACGCTGGGAACGCCGACGGCCTCGCGTCCGTCTCCATCGGGGCCAGCGCAGCTCGTGGCGCGCCCTGCGCCGCGGGCCAAGCCCCACGGAGCTCGTCTCATGACCCGTTACCGCAACGCACTCCCGCAGCTCGGCGACCAGTTGTTCCTCGCCGATGGTGGTCTCGAGACCACGCTGATCTTCCACCAGGGTGTGGAACTGCCGGACTTCGCGTCGTTCCACCTGCTGCGCACCAGTGACGGCGAGAACGTCCTGCGCCAGTACTTCCGGACGTACGCGGCGCTTGCCCGCCGATACGGGACGGGCTTGATCGCCGACACGGCCACCTGGCGTGCGAGCACGGACTGGACCGTGCGGCGCGGACTCTCGGCTGCGGATACGCGCGACATCCACCGGCGTTCGGTGTCGCTGCTCGAGGAACTGCGCGAGGAGTTCGCGCCGGTGCCCACCGTGATCAACGGCGTCATCGGTCCGCGTGGCGACGGGTACGTCCCGTCCTCGCTCATGACCGTGCGACACGCCGAGGCGTATCACCAACTGCAGGTCGACATGCTCGCGGAGGCGGGCGCCGACATGCTGTCGGCGATGACCCTCAACTACGTCGAGGAGGCCATCGGCATCGTGCAGGCCGCAAGGCATGCCGCCATGCCCATCGCCATCTCGTTCACGGTGGAGACCGACGGCCGGTTGCCGACGGGCCAGTCGCTCGGTGCGGCGATCGAGCTCGTGGATGGCGCAACGAGCCACTACCCGCTCTACTACATGGTGAACTGCGCCCACCCGACGCACTTCGCACACCTGCTCGACCCGGCCGAAGCCTGGGTGTCGCGCGTGCGAGGCATTCGCGCCAACGCCTCCTGCATGAGCCACGCCGAGCTGAACGACTCGCCGGAGCTCGACATCGGCGATCCGGTGGAACTCGCGGCGTCGTACGCTGAGCTCAGGCAGCGGTTGCCGCAGATCACGGTCCTCGGCGGATGCTGCGGTACGGACCATCGCCACGTCGAGCGCATCGCCGCGGCGTGCACGGCAATGCTTGCCGCGGTGTGAGCTGCGACGTCCGCCGACTCAGGGCGCGACGGCTACGCCTACGTACGCCGTGCGAATCTCGGTTCGTAGCCGCCGGGCCTTGCCCGGCGGGCGAGCATTACCGACCGTCGACCTGAAGGTCGACGGCTACGAAAAGACGGTTCGTGGGCGGCGATGTTCACATCGACGCGTGGCGAGCGCACATCGCGGGTAGACTCGATCCCCATGCTGAAGATCGGAGATCGCGTCCCCGCCGCCACCTTCCGGACCCCCGGGCCCGACGGCCCCGCGACACTGACGACCGCTGACGTGTTCGCGGGGAAGAAGGTGGCGCTGTTTGCCGTGCCGGCGGCGTTCTCGCCGACCTGCAGCGACATGCACCTGCCCGGCTACGTGCGCAATCACGACGCGATCAAGGCGCAGGGCATCGACACGATCGCGTGCCTCTCGACCAACGACGCGTGGGTGCTCGCCGCGTGGGCGGCACAGCATGGCGCGACCGGAAAGATCGTGATGCTCTCCGACGGAAACCTGGAGTTCACGCGGGCGGCCGGCATGGAACTCGACGCCACCGTCGTCGGTGAGGGGATCCGCACGCAGCGCTACGCAGCCATCGTCGAGGACGGCGTGGTCACCGATGTCCGCATCGACGAAAAGCCCTGGCTCGCCGAAGCCTCGTCGGCCGAGGCCCTCTGCGGCCTCACTTCCTGACCGGCGTCTTCGCTGCCTTCCGCGTTGCCTTCCTCGGCGCCTTCTTCGCGGGCGACGCGGAGGGCGATGGCGTCGAGTCCTCGATGCGATCGGCCAGACGCGCGACGGCCAGCGCGTAGGCGTTGGCGCAGTTGTAGCTGAGGATCGCCTCGTAGTTCCTGTATACGAGGAACGCGCCGGCGTCGGTCCTCAGGAGGGACGCGTCCATGTCGGCGCGCGGCAGCGCGTGCCCGTCATGCGTACGCACACCGAGCGCCTGCCACTCGGCGAGCGGCCTGGGCTCGGTCAGTTCCTTCGCGGCCCGACAGCCCTCCGTGCGCAGCGGTACCGACCGTTCGAGCTCCGCGATCCTGCCCGGGAGCTTCACCGGCCGGCCCCAGCGCTGTCCCGTCACCCAACCGTTCTTCGAGAGGTAGTTCGCGATCGACGCAAACACGTCCGGCGATGACGTCCAGATGTTGCGACGACCGTCACCGTCGAAATCGACGGCGTACGCGAGGTAACTCGACGGCATGAACTGCGGCTGGCCCATCGCACCGGCCCACGATCCCTTCAGACGCGGGAGGTCGATGTGGCCTGCGTCGAGGATCGCCAGGGCGTCGAACAACTGGGCCCGGAACATCGCGCCGCGCCGCTGGTCGTAGGCGAGCGTGGCCAGGGTCGGCACCAGCGGGCGTACGCCGCTGAAGCGGCCGAAGCTCGATTCGAGACCCCACACCGCCACGAGCACCTGCGTCGGCACGCCGTACGCGGCCTCGACCCTGCCGAGCACGTTCGCGTGCTTCCTGTGCGTCGACCGGCCGAGCCTCACCGCGGGTGCGCCAACCCTGCGGGACAGGTACTGGGAGAGCGTCTCCTTGAACTCCGCCTGCGTCCGATCGCGCTCGAGGATCTGCGTGACCGGCGCGACGTCGCTGAGCGCCGCGGCGACCGTCGAGGGCGAGATGCCCCGCGCGAGTGCCTCTTCCCTCAGCCCCTGCAGCCACTCGGGAAATGGCAGCACGACGGGAGCCGGCGACGGCGTGGTCGGCAGCGCGGGGTCGGCGTTGGAGGGTTGGCCGGTGCTGGGTGTCGAGACGGAGAGCAACGCTGCGCCGAGGAGCGCGCAGCGGACCATGTCGAGCATCGACTCATGATGACCGATCGAGCGCCGAATGCCGAACACCGAATGGCGGGCATCGAACGTCGACCAGTGAAACGGGCGCGGCCCCGAGCAGGCGCGTAGGGGCCGGGGCCTCGCCCGGCGTGCTGCCCGTCGGGCAAGGCCCGACGGCTACCCCTGAGCCGAAGGCTTCCGGTCGTCGAGGAGCGCGATGAGGCTCGACGTATCCCAGCGGCTGCCGCCGCGCGCCTGCACCTGCGCATAGAACTGGTCGACGAGCGCCGCCACCGGCAGCCGCGCGCCGTTGCGGCGCGCCTCGTCCAGCACGATCGCGAGATCCTTGCGCATCCAGTCCACGGCGAAGCCGAAGTCGAATTGCCCCGCCACCATCGTCTCCCAGCGGTTCTCCATCTGCCAGGACTGCGCCGCGCCCTTGGAGATCACCGAGAGCACTTTCGGCACGTCGAGCTCCGCCTTCTGCGCGAAATGCAGGGCCTCGGCCAGCCCCTGGGCGATGCCGGCTATGCAGATCTGGTTGACCATCTTGCAGGCCTGGCCGGCGCCGCTCTCGCCGATGCGCGCCACCATCCGACCATACGCCTTCAGCACCGGCTCGACGCGCGCGAACGGCGCCTCGTCGCCCCCGCACATCACGCTCAGTTGCCCCTTCTGCGCGCCCGCCTGCCCGCCCGCGACCGGCGCATCGATGAAGTGAAGACCGCGCGCACGCGCTTCGGCGTGCAGTTGGCGGGCGACCGCCGCCGACGCCGTCGTGTGATCGACGAACACTGCGTCCGGCGACATGCCATCGAACGCGCCCTCGTGACCCACGGTGACCTCGCGCACGTCGTTGTCGGCGCCGACGCAGGCGCACACGATGTCGCAGCCGGCCGCCGCGTCGCGCGGCGTCGCCGCGGCGCGGCCGCCGTGCTCGGCAACCCATGCGTCCGCCCTGGCCGCCGTGCGGTTGTAGACGACGATGTCGTGACCGGCACGCTTCAGGTGTCCCGCCATGGGCGCACCCATGACGCCCAGACCGATGAAGGCGATTCTCATGGCGCGGGATGGTATCAAGAGCGGGTAGCGGGTAGCGGGTACCGGGTACCGGGTACGGGGCACGGGAGAGCGGGAAGCGGATACCGGGTGCCGGGTACTGCAATGAGGAACACGGGTGCCGGCAACCGGAGGCCGCCAGGGGGGCGACGTACAATTCGGGCGGGATGCGACGACGCGGCTGCTGCTTGCTCATGTTGTTGCCGGTGCTGTTCGCGCTGGTGACGGCGCCGGCGGCACTGGCGCAGCCTGTCGCGCCCGCCCCGACGATGCCGAAACGGCTGCGCATCGCGCTCGTGCCGCTCGACGACCGTCCGGTCTCGCTCCAGTACCCGCAGATGATGGCCGGGCTCGCGCATGCCGAGGTCGTGGCGCCTCCCATCGAGTGGCTCGGCCGTTTCACGACACCCGGCGACACCGCCGCGGTCGCGCGCTGGCTGCGTGAGCAGGACTGGCGCCACATCGACGCGCTGATCGTCTCCATCGACATGCTCGTGTACGGCGGGCTCGTCGCCTCCCGTGTGCACGGCATAGACGAGGTGGCGGCGCTCGCGCGGCTGTCGGTGCTCCGCGAGGTCAAGCGGGCGAACCCGCGGCTGCCGGTCCACGGGTTCAGCACGATCATGCGGCTGGCGCCCACGGCCGACGGCAGGAACGAGGCGTATCGCGAGCAGCTGGCGCGGTGGGCCGAGATCTCCGCCGATACACGCCCCGGTGAAGAGACGCAGGAACTCGCCGCTCTCGTCGCGGCGATTCCGCAGGCGGCGCTCGACGACTACAGACGCGCCCGGGCCCGCAACAGCCGCGTGAACCTGGCCGCCGTGCAGATGGTGGCCGACGGCATCGTCGATTTCCTCATCGTCTCGCAGGACGATGCGAAGCCTCGCGGCGTGCACCTGAACGATCGCAGGGCCGTGACGAATGCCGCATCGGGGCACGATCTCGTCGGACGCGTGGGCGTGCAGCCCGGTGCCGACGAGGTGGCGATGCTGCTGCTCGCGCGCGCGGTGCTCCAGGCACGTGGGCTCCAACCGACCGTGCGCGTGACGTACTCGTCCGAGCATGCGCGGACGATGGTGGCGCCGTTCGAGGATCGGCAGCTCCACGAGACGGTGTCGTTCCAGCTCGTCTCGGCCGGTGCCGGTGAGGCGCGGCTGGACGACGAGCCGTTCCTCGACATGTTCGTCTTCGCATCGCGGCACGACGTCGATGCCCCAGCCCGGTTCGCATCGCGCATCGTCACGGCCGTGAACGAAGGCGCGCGTGTCATCGTCGCCGACGTCGACCCGAAGGGCGACGTGCAGGGCGGGTCGGCCGCGTTCACCGAGCCGCTGCTCGCGGCGAAGGTGTTCCCGAAGCTGTATGGCTACGCCTCGTGGAACACCGCGGGCAACACGATCGGCACGGCGATTCCGCATGGCCTGCTCGCGTGGGCCGGAGCCGTCCTGACAACCGGATGCACGAGCCCGGCATGGACCGCGCTTGCCAGAGCGCGCGTCACCTTCATGCTCCATCGTCTCGTGAACGACTACGCATACCAGGGTGTCCTGCGGCCCGCCATCAACGCCGATCTGCGCGGGTCGGGGCGGACGTCGCTGTGGCTGGCCTCGCACGCGCCCGAGGTCGCCTCGCGCATCCGCGAACGGATCGCGCCAGAGCTCGCCGCGTACGCCACGATGTTCACGTCGGGCGTGTTCGTTCCGCCCGCGCCGCGGCCGACCGACGTCGCCGTGCAGGTGGGCGCGCCGCGTGACCTCGACGTGCGCCTGCCCTGGGATCGCACGTTCGAGGCCGCCATCACGTTCGACGTGCCGACGGCGGCCGTGACCGGCCCGGCACGCCGGCTGCCGGCGTGCGCGCCGATCCAGCAGTGACGGCCTTCCTGCTGCTCGCCGTCTTCGCGCTGTTCGCGGCGCTCATGTTCCTGCGTCGCCTCCCGGCCCTGCTCGCGTTGCCAGCCATGGCCGCCGCAATTGCCATCGTCGTCGGCGAACCGACGTCGCTGTGGCTGTCGACGGTGATGGCCGATGGCGCCGTCCGCCTCGCACCGGCCTACGTCGCGGTGTGCGCGGGCGCCATGCTCGGCCGCGTCATGATGACCACCGGTATCGCCGAGGACGTCATCCGCCGCGCGGCGGAATTCGGCGGCGACAAGCCGATGGTCGTTGCCGCGGCGTTGATGGCCGTGACCGCCGTGCTGTTCACGTCGCTCACGGGCCTCGGTGCCATCATCATGGTCGGCTCGCTCGTGCTGCCGATCATGATGAGTCTGGGCGTGCCGCGTCGGCTGACCGCGATCCTGTTCCTGCTCGCCTTCGCGACAGGCTTCATCTTCAACATCGCGCTCTGGCGCCTCTATCGCGAGCTGCTCCAGTTGTCGCCGGCAGCGCCGTTGCCGCGCGAGATCGTGCAGTTTGCGAGCGCGCTCGTCGTCATCATGACCGCGGTGGTTGCGGCATATGCCACTTGGGCGGCCCGCCGCGCGCCCGAGCTCCGCCTCTGGGCCGCCGCGCCGCCGGGGCGCAAGCCGGGCGTGCCGCTGCCGGCATACTTCACGCCGTTCGTGCCGCTCGTGCTCTACGTGGGCTTCGGGTGGCGCGAGGTGCCGGCGTTCACGGCCGGTGCGCTGTACGGCATCCTGCTGACCCGCCCGCGCGCCACCGTGCAGACGCTGTTGTCATCGATGATCCGCGGTGTCGAGGATGCGGCGCCTGCGGCGATCCTGCTCGTCGGCATCGGCATGTTACTCAACGCGCTGATGCTGCCGGCGGTGCGCACGGCGCTCGCGCCGCTCGTCGCGCAGGCGCCCGTGCAGACACCGCTCGGCTTCGTGCTGTTCTTCACGCTGCTGTCCCCGCTCGCGCTCTACCGCGGCCCCTTGAACCCGTACGGCGTCGGCGTCGGCGTCTACAGCCTGATGCTCGCTGCCGGCGTGCTGCCGGCGTACGCGCTCCTGGCGGCCATCATGTCGATCGTGCAGGTCCAGAACGTGTGCGATCCCACCAACACCCACAACGTGTGGGTCGCGACGTACACCGGCGTCGGCGTGGAGGACATCACGCGCGCGACGCTGCCCGCGATGATGCTCGTCTGTTTCGGCGGCCTGCTCGTCGGGGCGTGGTTGTTCCTGTGAGCAGCGAGCGGCGCGAGGCGGCCTCGCGGGCGACATCGCAGCCGGCCCCGGTGGGACAGCGGGCACAGCGCGACGCTCGCCTGCGCATCGGCATCGACGTCGGCGGCACGTTCACCGATGTCGTGGCGGTGGATGCCGACACGTTCACGCTCGTCGCACAGCTGAAGGTCCCGACGACGCATCACGCGGTGGAGGGCGTGGCGCGCGGCATCATCGACGGGCTGCAGCAGATGCTGAGCCGGCTCGGTGCGCCGCCCGCGAACGTCGCCTTCATCGCGCACTCCACGACCCAGGCGACCAACGCGCTGCTCGAGGGGGACGTCGCGCGTGTGGGCGTCGTTGGCGCCGGACGCCGGGGCGAGCGATGGAAGGCGAGGCTGGACACACGCGTGCCGCCGATTCCCCTCGCGCCGGGCAAGGCGCTGCACCCGGCACACGCGTTCGTGGCCGTCGACGGTCCAGCGGACGTCCATGCCCTCGTGGGGCGCGCGATCGAGGAGCTGCATGCCGCCGGCGTCGAGGTCATCGTCGCCAGCGAAGCCTTCGCCGTCGACGACCCCTCGGTCGAGGAGGCCATCGTCGAGGCAGCGCGCGCGCGCGGCTTGTGGGCGACGTCCGGTCACGAGGTGTCGTCGCTCTACGGGCTCAGGACGCGCACGCGCACGGCGGTGCTCAACGGCGCGATGCTGCCGAAGATGGTGGGGACCGCGACGATGACCGCGGAGTCGGTGGAGAGGGCGGGCATCGGGGCACCGCTGATGATCATGCGGTCCGATGGCGGGGTGATGACGGTGAGCGAGGTCGCCAGGCGGCCGATCCAGACGATGTTGTCGGGCCCGGCCGCGGGCATCGCCGGTGCGCTCATGCACGAGCAGGTATCGGACGGCATCTTCATCGAGGTCGGCGGCACGAGTGCCGACGTCTCGGTGATTCGCGACGGCCAGCCACAGATGCGTCCCGCACGCGTCGGCGGGCACCGCACCTTCCTCGACACGCTCGACGTTCGCACGCTGGCGATCGCCGGAGGCAGCATGGTGCGCATCCGCGGGCGGACGCTCGCAGACGTCGGGCCGAGGTCTGCACACATCGCCGGTGTCGGCTATGCCTGCTTCGCTCCCGCCGGATCGTTCGACGGGCCCGTCGAGGTGACGTCCGTGCAGCCGCTTGGCGGCGACCCGGACGACTACGTGGTCCTCGTCACACCCGCTGGACGATTCGCGCTGACACCGACGTGCGCGGCCAACGTCGTCGGCGTCGTGCCCGACGAGGCATTCGCCCGCGGCGACGCCGCGACGGCGCGGCGCGCGTTCGCCGTCCTCGCACGGGTGATGGGGCAGGAGGCCGATGCACTCGCAGGCGCCGTGCTCGACATGGCCTGCGGCAAGGTCGTCGCGCAGGTCCGCGCGCTGATGGCGGAATACAGGCTGCCGCATGCGAGCGTGGATCTGATCGGCGGTGGCGGCGGCGCGGCATCGCTCGTGCCGCGTGCCGGGACGCTGCTCGGCGTGCCGTGGCGGCTGGCGCGGCAGGCTGAGGTGATCTCGCCGCTCGGCGTCGCCCTTGCGATGGTCCGCGACGCCGTGGAGCGCAACATCGTGGACCCGACGCCTGCAGACGTCCTGCGCGTGCGACAGGAAGCCGTCGATGCCGCCGTACGCAATGGCGCGCTTGCCGAGACCGTCGAGGTGCACGTCGAGGTGGATACCCGCCGCAACCTCGTGCGCGCGGTGGCCGCAGGCAGCGCGGAACTGCGGCGCGCGAGCGCGGCCGATCGTGTGCAGGACGGCGAGTCGCGCCGTGCTGCCGCGGCGCGGTCCATGCAGAGGGAGCCACGCGACGTGCGGCTGGCAGCGAGCACCGGCATGCTCGACGTGTTCGTGAGCAGCGCGCGGCGTGCTTCGCGATGGCGGCCCTGGCGCAGGCAGCCGGCGCAGTTGCGCGTTGTCGATCGCTCGGGTGTCGTACGGCTGCAGCGCGACGACGCCGTCGTGCACACGTGCGTCGTGGAATCGCTCGAGGGTGAGCTCAGGGCGCAGGTGGCGTCGCTCGTCGGGTTCGGCGACGCGGGGCGGACGATTCCCGACGTGTACCTGCTGGTCGCGTCACGCCTCGTGAACCTCTCGGGGCTTGCCGACGAGGGGCAGCTGTTCGGCCTCGCGGCTGTGGAGATGCGCGCGCATGCACCCGAGCAGTCGGTCGTGATCATCGCCACGTCGCGCCGTACGTAGCCGTTGGGCCTTGCCCGGCGGGCTCCCGGTCGCCCAAGGGGCGACGGCTACGGACGGATGCTGCGTACGACTGGAGGCGAGGACGCGCGCCGATCGACTTGTACGTAGCCGCCGGGCCTTGCCCGGCGGGCTCCCCGGGCGCCCCGGGGGGGCGGGGGGGGGGGGGGGGGGGGGGGGGGGG
>JAEYZV010000054.1 GCA_023427865.1 Acidobacteriota bacterium | reverse complement strand
CCTGCGAAGGGCGCCGCCGGCAAGTCGAGGCGCAAGTAACCGCGGGTCGATCGGGTGCCGCTGATCCGTCTGGCCCGCGACAAGCGGGGACTCGACACCTTCTACCTGCTGCACCACCGCAGTGACGGCCGGGGAGGCACCCGCCTGCGGGTGCTGTACTTCAGTGCCGCGCCGCAGGGCCTCTCGTTCGGGCGTGCCTGGCTCGATCCGGCAACCCAACGCACGCTCGAGCGCCAGCATCCCGACGTGGACTTCGACTGGCCGGCGCTATTGCGGGAGCTCGAGCAACGACGCCTGCCCGTGGTCGTCGAGGCCCAGGCGCGACGGACTCGTCCGGCCGCAAAGGCCGAACGGCGTCCGCCGGCGTCTGAGGTACCGGTTGACAGGGCCGCGACGCCCAAGCGCAAGCGTCGGCGTGGCAGCGGGTCTCCCGGGTCGCCGTCGGGGGCACCCACGGGGACACCGTCCCAGGGCGACACCCCGAGCGGCGCGAGCGAATCTCCGCCGGCCGCGCAGGTGAACGAGCCGCGGACGCCTCCTATAATCGAACCATGAGTGCACGACTGCTTGGCCGACTCGGTGTGCGTGTGACGGCGGCCCTGCTTGGCGTGGCCACGCTGGCTGCCCAACAGCCACCCGCGCCCCCTGCGACTCCCGCGCCCGACGCCCAGTCGTCCGCCCCCGCCACACGCGGGCAGGGGCAGCCGGACTTCACGACGGTGACGAGCCTGGTCACCACCGACGTCATCCCGCGCGACAACGCGGGGCAGTTCCTCGCCGATCTGAAGAAGGAAGAGTTCGTGGTCCTCGAGGACGGCGTCGAGCAGGTGGTCGCCTCGCTCACGCTCGTGCACGGCGGCCGCTACTTCAACCTCGCCGCGCCGCCTCCCGCGCCGGTGGAGGAAGGCATGGTGCTGCCGCCGCCCCGTCCGGTGAACGACGCGGCGGGACGTATCTTCATGCTGTTCGTGGACGACCTCCACCTGGACTTCCGGAACACCCCGCGCATCCGCGATCTGTTCAAGAAGATCTCGACCGAGCTCATTCACGACGGCGACATGTTCGGCATCGTCTCGACGGGCCCCTCGTCGTTGTCGGTGGACCTGACCTACGACCGCAAGCGTCTCGACGAGGCGATCAAGCGCATCAGCGGGAGCGGCCTCAAGCCGGCCGACATCCTCGAGCAGCCGGGAACCAGTTCCCAGGGCAACCAGGAACTGCGCTATCGCGCGCACGTCGCGTTCAGCACCGCGTCCGACCTGATGCGCGAGCTCGAGAAGGTACAGAACCGCCGCAAGGCGCTGATCTACGTCAGCAACGGCTATGACTTCGATCCGTTCCCGCAGGGGCGCCTCCAGCGCGACGCCCTCTACGGGTACAACAGCAACGGACTCGATCCGCGCGACCCCGCAGCCGTGACCCAGCGCCAGGGCCAGCAGTTCGCCGATGCCGATCTCGCGCGCGAGCTGGCCGACCTGACGCGTGCGGCCAATCGCGCCAACGCCACCGTGTACACCATCGATCCGCGCGGGCTCGTGGGCGGCGCCGAGATGGACGACGAAGTCGACATGGTCGAGTGGAACAACCACGTGCGCAAGACGCAGGACAGCCTGCGCGTGCTCGCCGAGGAGACCGGCGGTACGGCGGTCGTGAACCAGAACGACTTCGTGAAGGCGCTGAAGAAGATCGACGCCGAGACCAGCGACTACTACGTCCTCGGCTACTACTCGAGCAACCCGGATCCCACCCGCAAGCGCCGTTCGCTCGAGGTGAAGGTCACGCGGCCCGGCGTGAACGTGTGGGCGCGCAAGGGATACGCGCTCAAGGCCCCGAGCGACAACGACAGCACCCGCTAGGGCGCGTCCCGCGGACGACGCCTACCGCCGCGCGGCTCGCTTGCGCGTCGTCTTTGCCACCGCGCGGGGCCGCCGCGTCGCGGCTGCCGCTGCGCGGCCCGGCTGGGTCGTGCCGAAGAACTCGGCGTGCACGGCGCGCACGGCCTGGTCCAGTTCGCTGCGGGCAATCACGCAGCTCACCTTCATCTCCGACGTGCTGATGCAGTCGATGTTGACGCCCACCTTCGCCAGGGCCGTGAACATGCGCGCAGCCAACCCCGGCGTCGACGCGATGCGCGAACCGACGATCGCGATCTTGGCGACGTCGAGATCGATCTGTACGTCGCCGACGGTGCCGCGCTTCCTCCAGGTCGCCTCGAGTTCCCTGATGCGGTCGACCTGATCGTTGTCGGTGACGAAGGTGATGCGGTTGCGATCGTGCGTGGCGGCGGCCTGGATGATGAGCCGCACGTTGACGTCCTCGCGCGCGAGGTCGCGGAAGATGGCCGCCGCGAGGCCGGGTTCGTCGCGCACCTCGAGCAGCGTCACCTTGGCGATCTTCCTGTCCGACGTGATGCCGACGACGGCAGCGTTCTCCATGACTCCTCCACGAATCCAGGTGCCCGGGCGTCGATGGAACGTCGAGCGCACGTGGATGGGCACGTCGTACTGCATGCAGATCTCGGCGGCCCGCGGGTGCAGCACCTTGGCGCCGCTGGCCGCAAGCTCGATCGCTTCCTCGTAGCTCATCTCCGGCACGAGGCGCGCCGCTTCCACGACGTTCGGGTCGGCCGTGTACACGCCGTCGACGTCGGTGCAGATCTCGCACACCGGGGCCTGCAGCGCCGCGGCGAGCGCCGCGCCGGTGATGTCGCCGCCGCCGCGTCCGAGCGTCGTGATCTCGTGGTCGCCCGTGATGCCCTGGAAGCCGGCCACGATCACGATGCGGCCGCTCTCGAGTTCGTGCACGAGCCGTCCCGTCTCCACGTTCGCGATGCGCGCGCGGTTGAAGGACCCGTCGGTGCGGATGCCGCACTGTGCCGCCGTCAGCGACACGGCGGGCACGTTGCGGTCCTGCAGGGCAAGGCTCAGGAGCGACACGGCGATCGTCTCGCCGCAGGCCAGCAGTTGATCCATCTCACGTCCGATGGGCCGGCTCGCGACCTGCGACGCCATGGAAATCAACTGGTCGGTGGTCTTGCCCATGGCCGACACGGCCACCACCATGTGCTGCGCTTCTTCCCTGCACGCGATGACGCGATCGGCCACGTTGCGGATGTGGTCGGGGGTCGCGACCGAACTGCCGCCGTACTTCTGCACCAGCAGCTTCGATCGCTCGAAACGACTCATGCGCGCTCCTCGCCGACCCCCGCCAGTGTGCCCGCCAGGTACGCGTCGACGTCGTCGATCGATCGGCTGATGTGGACGGGGCGGGCCACGCGCGACGCCATGATGTCGGCCGTCTTGTAGCCGTTGCCCGTGACGCAGATCACGATCGGCTCGTCGCGCGGGATGCGGCCCAGCGCCACGAGCTTGCGTGTCACGGCCACCGTCGTGCCGCCGGCCGGCTCGGTGAAGATCCCTTCGGTCTCGGCGAGCAGGTCGATGCCGTCGAGGATCTCCTCGTCGGTCGCCATCTCGCCCCAGCCGCCCGATTGGCGCAGCACCTCGAGCACCTGGAAGCCGTCGGCGGGGTTGCCGATGGCGATCGACTTCGCGATCGTGTCCGGCTTCACCGGATCGGGGTACTCGAGATCCTGGTGCAGCGCACGCACCACGGGCGCCGAGCCTGCCGCCTGTGCGCCGTACATCTTCGGCAGGTCGCCCTCGGCGATCGCGAGCTGGTGCAGCTCGCGGAAGCCGCGGAAGATGCGCGGCAACAGGGTGCCGCCGGCCACCGGAGAGACGACGTGCTTCGGGAACCGCCACCCGAGCTGCTCGACGATCTCGAAGCCCATGGTCTTGGCACCCTCGGCGTAGTAGCTGCGGAGGTTGATGTTGGCAAACCCCCAGCGATGCCTGTCGGCCACCTGCGTGCACAACCGGTTCACGTCGTCGTAGTTGCCGCGGACGGCGACGAGCGTGGGCCTGTAGATGGCCGACCCGAGCACCTTGTAGGGCTCGAGGTCGTCGGGGATGAACACGAAGCACCGCAGGCCGAGGCGCGCCGCGTGCGCCGCGACGCTGTTGCCGAGGTTGCCGGTGGACGCGCAGGCGAACGTCGTGAAGCCGAGTTCGACGGCCCGTGTGGCCGCGATCGACACGACGCGGTCCTTGTACGACAGCGTGGGGTGGTTGACGCCATCGACCTTGACGTACAGCTCGCGGACGCCGAGCCGTTCGGCGAGCCGCGGGGCCGGGATCAGCGGCGTGAAGCCGGAGCCGAAGCCGGTGAGCGGCTCACCGGCGATGGGCAGCAGTTCGCGGTAGCGCCAGATGTTGCGTGGGCGCGCCGCGATGTTGGCGCGCGTGAACGTCGCCCGCGCCTTGTCGTAGTCGTACACCGGCTCCAGCGGGCCGAAGCACTGATCGCAAACGTAGGTTGCCTCCGCGGGGAACGCGGTGTGGCAGACGTGGCATTGCAGGCCGATCAATGTGGACACAGCGACTTCCTCACCCGTGAGACACGGCCAGCCGCGGCGCGGCTGCCGGTTGGTGCACGTCGAGCACGCGGATGGTCACGTCCCGGTCGATGGGGGCGTAGATCTCCCGCACGGCGGCGATGACCGGCGTCACGTCCCCGGCGACGCAGATGGCCACCGAGGGGCCGGCGCCCGACAGAAAGGCGCCGAGCTTGCCTGGCGCCTCCAGGGCGAGCGCCTCGGCAAGGCCCGGTACCAGTTGCAGGCGATAGGGCTGGTGCAGCCTGTCGCCGAACGCCTCGGCAAGGACGTCGACCCGTCCAGTGGCGACGCCCTGCAGGAGCAGCGCGACGCGCTGGATGTTGAAGATCGCGTCCTGGCGCGAGATCTGCGCGGGGAGCACCGCGCGGGCCGTTCGCGTCAGGAGTTCGAGCGCCGGCGTGGCGACGACCAGGTGTACGTGCTCCGGCCACGGCGCGGCAACCGCGAGGACGTGGCCGTGGGCATCGACGCAGCCGGCCACCAGCCCGCCGAGCATCGCCGCGGTGACGTTGTCGGGGTGCCCCTCGATCGCGGTGAGCACGTCCATCAGCAGCGCGTCGGTGACGCCGTCCACGACGAGCCCCGCCAGCCGTCCGCCCGCCACGAGTGCCGCGGCGCTGCTGCCGAGTCCCGAGCAGGCCGGGATCTCGCAGGAGACCGCCACGTCGAGCGAGGCCACCTCGGTTGCGCCGAGCGCGGAGCAGACCGCGCGGAAGCCCGTGGCGATGAGGTTCTCGCCGGGCGGTGGCTCGCCGCTGAACGAACAGCGCACCTCACCCACCCCGTCCTCGGTGATGGCGAGGACGTCCACGTGCAGGTACAGGGCGAGCGCCAGGCCCAGCGCATCGAACCCGGGCCCGAGGTTGGACGTCGAGGCCGGGACGCGTACCGAAGCGAGAGGGCGCGCAGGGGTCATCCGAGCACCGGGAGGCAGAGCGGTGGCGTGACGTGGAACGGCAGCGTCGCGATCTCGGCCACGGCCCTGGCCATTGCGCCCGTCGGGCAGGCCTCCAGCGTGATCACGAACGGCAGGCGATCCTTGGTGCCCCCGGGTTCCTGCAACACCGCGTCGATGTTGATCGCGTGCGACGAGAAGATGGACGCGAGGCTGGCGATGATGCCGGGGCGGTCGCGCACGACGAGACGGAGATAGAACGGCGCCACCTGCAGGTTGGTCACCGTGGCGGGCTTGCTGGTGGCCGGCCAGGCGGGCGGAGCGGCGCCGGCCCGCCGCGCGATGGCCAGCAGGTCCGATACCACGGCGACCGCGGTCGGAAAGCCGCCAGCGCCGTAGCCAGAGAACGTCGTCTCCTTGCCGTAGGCGCCACCAGCGACGATCAGGTTCTGGCTGCCGATCACCCGCGCGAGCGGCGAGGTCAGCGGCACGAGCGCGGGGCCGACGCGCGCCTCGACGCGATCGTCGACGTGTGCCACGCGCGACACCTGGCGGATCGTCGCCTGCAGGCGGCGGGCATAGACGAAGTCGTCGTCGCTGATCGTGCGGATCGTCTCGCACGGCACGTCGGCCGGCGAGAGGTCGAGGGCGAGCGCGACGCGGGCGAGGATGCACAGCTTGGCGCGCGCATCGAAGCCCTCGAGGTCGTCGGTGGGATCGGCTTCCGCGAAGCCGAGCTCCTGCGCTTCCTTCAGCGCCGCGTCGAAGGGCAGCCCGGCCGATTCCATGCGCGTCAGGATGTAATTACACGTCCCGTTGAGGATGCCGGAGACCGTGGTCAACCGGTCGCCGGCGATGCCTTCGCGCAGCCCACGGACCACCGGGATGCCGCCGCCGACGGCAGCCTCGAAGAGCAGATCGACGCCGCGGCTCGAGGCGCGGGCGAGCAGGTCCTGTCCGTGCGTGGCGATCAGCTGCTTGTTGGCGGTGACCACGGGGCGACCGAGGTCGAGTGCCCGTTCGTGCCACGACCGCGCGGGTTCGAGGCCACCGACGACCTCGACGACCACGTCGACGTCGCCCTCGAGGACGTCCTCGACGCGGTCGGTCCAGACCACCGAGCCGGGCACCCAGTCGACGCGCTTGCGTGCCACGTCACGGTTGAAGATGTGCGAGAGGGTGAGCAGGCCGTCCTGACGTTCGACCAGCAGGCGAGCCACCGCCTGGCCGACGGTGCCGAACCCGAGCAATCCCACGGACAAAGCCATCGCCCGAATTCTACATGTGATGCGCATATGCGCATGGCTGGATGGAGGGCATATGACAGGCCTCCCGGCGGGCGCTCGTCGGCCTCACGCGTGGACGTCTGGTCCGATCCGGTCGCGGCCCGGCGGAGCGATCACCCGCAGCCGGGGCTTGATGCGGTCGAACGACGCGAGCACTTCCTGCACCGCGCGTGGAACGCGATTGGCGCGCACGTAGACCCAGCCCGTCTCGCGGATGAGCGTCTGCCCCGTGATGCGCGAGCAGAAGAACTGTCCGGAAGCCACCTCACGAGCGACGCTCTGGTACGAGATGATCGACAGGCCGAGCCCGGCCCGCACCAGGGCCTTGATGATCTCCACGTTCTCGGTCTCGGTGACCAGTTGCGGCGTGATCTGGTTGCGGACGAAGAACTCGTCGACGACGCGACGTGTGTTGGAGCCGGTTTCGAAGAGCACGAACGGCTGGTTCCGCAGGTCGGCGGGTGTGACGCGAGGCTTGGCCGACAGCGGGTGGTTGGGGGAGGAGACGAGCAGCAGCTCCTCCTGGAGTGCCGGCACGGTGACCAGGTCGGGCTCGGTGATCGGCAGGGTCAGCAGCGCGACGTCGGCGAGGCCGGATCGGAGGCTGGCGATGCACTTGTCGGTGGCGCCCGCGATGATCTTGAGGTCGGCGTCGGGATGGTGCCGACGGAAGTCGCGCAGCAGGGCCGGAAAGACGTAGAGACTCACCGTCATCCCGCCCGCCAGCCGGACGGGGCCGATGAGCGAGGCCTGCGTATCGGTGATGCGTGCGACGGTGTCCTTCAGGTCCAGGAACACCCGGTGGCTCAACTGGAGCAGGGCCTCACCGGCAGGCGTGATGCGGATGCGGCGTCCGATGCGCAGGAACACCGCCTCGTTCAACTCCTCCTCGAGCAGGAGAACTTGCCGGCTGATGGCCGATTGCGAGACGTTCAGCTTCTGACCCGCGGCGGTGAACGACCCGGTTTCCGCAATGGCGCGGATGATCTCGAGTTGGCGCAGGTCCATGGGGCAGCGGGGCGGGGCACCGCGTCAGTCGGCCGCACGGGGGCAGGCTGCAGCCGACACGGCGCGTCGCGCCACGGCTCCCGGGCGCGACCGAACGCCCCGGAGCCTATCACGCGACGCCGACGGACTCAGCGCGCAGCCGCGAGTCGGATGCCGCCGCTGCTTCGCGTCGAGGCTGGAGCAGTCGCCGTCATCCGGCGGCGGGACAACATGGCGTGGTTGCGCCGATGTCCGCTGTCCGCGCAGGTGACGGCCTTCTCTTCCACGTACGTGACGACACTCACCGTGCCGGCATCCCGATAGTGGCCGACGAGGCAGCCACATCCGAGTGTTTCAAATCCCAACAGCTTTACGATGCTCATGGCCCCGAACTCCCACCCGCACGGGAAAGGCGCCTCACCGACGAGGATGGCTTGGCCATAAGCACATCGGATGCCAGAACGCCGCGCAGCAGAGGCACCGCTGTCAAGTTGCGTGAATCCTGAGTGTTCTGGAGATCGGCCGAGTGCGGGCATTCCACCCCGTCGCCGGAATGGGACGCCGACCGCTGGCCGGAACCCGATAAGATTCACAAATCCGGACAGGCGCTGCGAAAAGTTGGACTGCTTGTCATCGGACGCGACCGTGACGTATATCTCTGGGCGGCAATGAAGACGCTGACGGCGTGTCGACAGATCCTTGCCGCGGCCTTGGCGTCGGCCAGCCTCGTTGCGCCCGCATCTGCGCAGCGCTCGCCCGACGACATCGGCTCCCGGTTGCTGCAAGAACCCCGGGCGGCTGCCGCGGTGGCCCGGGCCGAGGCGCTCGACGCGTGGGTCCTCGACGAGCAGATCCGGATCTGTGAAGTCCCCGCGCCGCCCTTCGCCGAGCAGGCGCGAGGCGCTCTCTATCGTCAGGCGTTCGAGTCGCTCGGGTTGGGCAACGTCCGCGTCGATGCGGTCGGCAACGTGATCGGGGAGCGCGCCGGCAGTGGCGAGGCGCCGCACGTGGTCATCAGTGCTCATCTCGACACCGTGTTCCCCGCAGACACGGACGTCTCGGTTCGCCGGGAGGGGACTCGGCTCCTCGGCCCGGGCGTTGCCGACGACTGCCGTGGCCTGGCCGTGTTGCTCGGTGTCGTGCGCGCGCTCGACGACGCAAAGGTCGTCACGCCGGGGCGGATCACGTTCGTGGGTACGGTGGGGGAGGAAGGGCTCGGCGACCTCCGCGGCGTCAAGCACCTGTTCGGTCCGCAGGGGCTCGACCGGATCGACCGGTTCGTGTCGATCGACGGCGCAGGCCTCGAGGTCACCAACGGCGGCGTCGGCAGCAAGCGGTACCGCGTGACGTTCACCGGCCCGGGTGGGCACAGCTATGGCGCCTTCGGCCTGCCCAATCCCGCCCATGCGCTCGGGCGGGCGATTGCCGCGGTCGGCGACCTCCAGGTGCCACGTTCGCCGAAGACGACATTCAATGTCGGCCGGGTTGGCGGGGGAACGTCCGTGAATTCGATCCCATTCGAGGCATGGATGGAAATCGACCTCCGCTCGGAGGACGCCTCGGCGCTACTGGAGCTCGACGGTCGCGTGCGCAAGACGATCGACGCCTCGGTCGCGGCGGAGAACGCGCGGTGGCGGCACACGCGGCGGGTGACGGTCGAGGTCGCGCTGGTGGGAGACCGACCAGCCGGCCGGACGGCCGACACATCAGCCATCGTGCGGACGGCCTCGTCGGTGCTGCGCGCGCTGGCCCTTCCGGTGGCGCTCGACACCTCGTCGACCGACGCCAACGTGCCGATGGCGCGCGGCGTGCCGGCGATCACGATCGGCGGCGGCGGTACCGGCCGCGCCGCGCATTCATTGGAAGAATCGTTCGATGCGCGTGGCGGCGTGGACGGGCTCCGGCAGGCGATCCTGCTCACGATAGCGCTCGCGCAGCCGTGACGCGGCCGTTCGACCGGGGGCGGCGTGGTGCGACGCGGCGCAATGGTCGGGCGGACGGCACGGTTTTCGCGAATACGTCCGCAAGTGCTTGCAGATACGACACCTGTAAAGGAAGTCTGCTAGACTGTCGATGTCCCTTCTAGTAGTTCGCCTCAAGGACGCACGGATGCTCTACCTTCCCGGTCTCAGACCGCTGCGCGCTGCTGTGCTGCTCGCCGTCACGACATCGCTGCTCGGGCTGCCCTCGTTCGTCGAGGTCACCGAGGCGGCCACGAGCGCAGGTACACGAGCCGCACGGACTTCGACGCAGAAGAGAACCACGACCGCCAAGTCGACCCGGGCCAAGGCCAAGAAGAAGACCGTCAAGCGCAGCACGCGCACGAAGTACTCCGCCAGCAAGGCGCGGCAGCGTCGGCTCGCGATGGCGCGGGCTCGACAGGCCGCCTACGCGCGGCAACTCCGCGAACTGCAGACGCCGCAATTCAAGTCCGGGGCCGACGGCGAGTTGGTCCCCGATGTCCGTGCGGGCGCTGCGATCATCTACAACCCGGCCACCCACGAAGTGCTCTACGAGAGCAACGCGCAGACGCCGCGGTCCATCGCGAGCATCACCAAGGTGATGACCGCGGTGGCGTTCCTCGAGAACGAAGTCGACCTCTCGCGCGTGGTCACCGTCGATCCCGCCGACCTGCGGGGCGCCTCGACGACCTACCTGCGTCGGGGAGACAAGGTCACCATCGAGCAGTTGCTGCACCTGCTGCTCATCGGGTCCGACAACGTCGCCGCCCGCACGCTCGCCCGGAACTCGATCTACGGTCCGATCGGCTTCGTGGAGCGGATGAACCAGAAGGCGGCCGAGCTCGGTTTGGGGAGCACGCGGTACTCCGACCCGTCCGGCCTGTATGCCGACAACGTCTCGTCGGCCTTCGACATGGCGCGGTTGATCTCGTTTGCGACGGGTGACGAGCGCATCGCCTCCATCATGCGGATGAAGGACTACCGGTTCGTGGCGCCCCGCCGCACGGTCACCCTCAACAACACCAATCACCTCGTCGGCACCGACGTCGACGTGCGCGGCGGCAAGACCGGTTTCATCTCGAAGTCGGGCTACTGCCTCGCCACGCTGCTCCGGTTGCCACAGGGCGATCAGGTGGCCGTGGTGGTGCTCGGTGCCAAGAGCAACCCGGCGCGGTTCTGGGAGACGCGCCACCTGTTCAACTGGCTGGCCGCGCGTGCGCCGTCGATCGTGGCCACGCAAACACACGAACAGCAGCAGGAATAAGCAGGTCTCGTCGGTGATCGCAGGCCCGACCGCCACGGTCGAGTCATAGGCCTGCGCTACACTCTGAGCGGCGTTGCGCCCGTTGTTCCCTCGCGACGCATCCCTGCTCATGGCCAAAGCACCACGACCGCCCCGCAAGTCGCCCGTCGACCCTCCCCGCAGCGCACCCAGGACCGATCCGGACTCTGGCGTCGACGATACGTCCATGCGTGCAGCGGCCGCATCGGCCGCAAAGCCGCCTCGCTCGCGCGTCCGCAAGACGCCGGGTGCAGACGCATCGACCTCGGCCGCTGAAGCGGCACGCACGGCTGACCGGACCGAGGCCACGCCCGCGCCGACACCGCCCACCCGCAAGAGCCGCGCGAAGGCGTCAGCCAAGGAGGCGACGCCGGCAAGGGCCGACGCGCCTGGCGCACCCGCCGCCACGCCGCCGGTGCGGAAGGCAGCGGCGCGTCCTCGTGCGAGGAAGGCCGCGGTCCCGGCCGAAGTGGTACACGGCGTGAGCGTCGAGGAGGCTGCGCAGACGGGACTCGCCGAGGCGATTCCGCCGCAGCCGGTATCACCGGCGCCGGTCGAGCCTGTAGCCCCGGGGGCACAGGCGCTGGAGCGACAGGTCCCGGACCAGCCGCTCGGTCCGCCGCCGGATGCGCCGTCAGCAGAACCACGATCCCGGCAGGAGGACGCCTTGCCTCGCGGTGCCGGTCCTCACGTCGTCATCGCGCCGCCAGAGGAACGAGTCAGCCCGGACCTGCCGCAGGGGCGACCCTTGCGCATCTTCATGGTCGCGAGCGAGGCGGTGCCGTTCGCCAAGACGGGTGGACTCGCCGACGTCGTCGCAGCGCTCCCGAAGGCGCTTGGCGCGCTCGGGCACGACGTCACGGTCGTGATCCCCCGATACCGCGGCATCGCGGTGTCCGGCGAGCCGGGTACGGCGTTCGACGTCGAGATGGGCGGGCACCACTACCACACCGATGTCTACCTCCAGGAATCGAGTCCGGGGGTACGCGTCGCGCTCGTCGATCACCCGGCGTTCTTCGATCGGGACGCGCTGTACGGCCTCGGCAGCCACGACTACGGCGACAACCCGCGGCGGTTTGCGTTTCTCTCGCTCGCGGCGCTGGAGTTCGCGCGACTCGAGGGGCGCCCGGTCGACATCGTGCACGCCCACGACTGGCAGGCTGGCCTCGTCCCCGTCTACCTGAAGACCCGGTACGCGAACGACCCGGTCCTCGGCGCCGCCGCTGCCGTGTTCACGATTCACAACATCGCGTACCAGGGGACTTGCTCGTCGGAGTGGCTGCCGCAGCTGGGCCTCGGATGGGAGCTCTTCACCGTCGCCGGGCTCGAGTACTGGCTGCACGCGAGCTTCCTCAAGGGCGGCATCGTGTTCGCCGACCTGGTGACCACGGTCAGTCCGCGGTACGCGCAGGAGCTGATGACGCCGGAGTTCGCCTTCGGGTTCGAGGGCGTGATCCGGCACCGCGCGGCCGATCTCGTCGGTATTCTGAACGGCATCGACGTCGAGGTGTGGAACCCGGCCACCGACCGGCACCTGCCGCGGCCCTACTCGGCCGACGACCTGTCGGGGAAGGCCGACGCCAAGCGCGTGCTGCTCGACACGTACGGACTCGGCAGCGGCGGCGACCGGCCGATCATCGCGATGATTTCGCGGATGGTCGACCAGAAGGGGCTCGACCTCATCGCGTCGATCGCCGAGCAACTGCCGCACCTCGGCGCGGCGTTCGTGATCCTCGGCACCGGTGAACCCGCGTACGAGGAGATGTGGCGGTCGCTGTCGCGGCGCTATCCTGATCGCGTGGGGGTGCGGATCGGGTTCGACGAACCGCTGTCGCACGTCATCGAGGGCGGCGCGGACATCTTCATGATGCCCTCGCGATTCGAGCCGTGCGGCCTCAATCAGATGTACAGCCTGAGGTATGGCACACTACCAGTAGTGCGTGCCACGGGTGGTCTCGACGACACCGTGCAGAACTACGAGCCGACCAGCGGTACCGGAACGGGCTTCAAGTTCTACGACGCCAGCGGAGAGGCCCTCATCGGCACGCTCCGGTGGGCCTTGCACGTCTGGCACAACGAGCCCGAACGCTGGCGAGCGGTCCAGCGGACGGGGATGGGACTGGACTTCTCCTGGAACGCTTCCGCGCGTGCCTACCTCGACGCCTACGATCGGGCGAGGGCGCACGTCCCGGGGCGGCAGGGCGTGGCCGCCTCGATCTAAGGCGGCACGAGAGGACGAACATGGCTTCCGAGAAAGTGCAAACGCTGACCGACGGCAACTTCACGCAGGTGATCGGCAGCGTGTCGCAGCCGGTGCTCGTGGATTTCTGGGCGGAGTGGTGCGGGCCGTGCCGCATGCTCGCCCCGGCAATCGAGGCGCTGGCCGACGAACTCGAGGGCAAGGCGGTGATCGCCAAGCTCGACGTGGACGAGAACCCCAACGTGCCGGGCAACTACGGCATCCGGTCGATTCCCGCGCTGCTCGTTTTCAAGGGCGGCGAACTCGTGGATCAGACGATCGGGGTCCAGTCCAAGGACGCGCTGAAGCGCCTGCTCGAAAGGCACATGTG
>JAEYZV010000643.1 GCA_023427865.1 Acidobacteriota bacterium | reverse complement strand
GTGCATGAGGGCGCCATCGGCGGCCTCCATCGCCACCGCGTTGCCGCTGTCGGCCACCGCGAGCCCCACGCTTGCCGCCGCGAGCGCCGGCCCGTCGTTGATGCCGTCGCCGACCATCAGGACAGGGCCCGCGGCAGCAAGCTCTCCGACGATCGCCGCCTTCTCCTCGGGGAGGAGTCGCGCACGCCATTCCTCGAGCTCGACGTCCGCCGCGAGACGCGCCACCGCGCCGTC
The DNA here is from genome assembly GCA_023427865.1 of Acidobacteriota bacterium. Taxonomy (GTDB): domain Bacteria; phylum Acidobacteriota; class Vicinamibacteria; order Vicinamibacterales; family Vicinamibacteraceae; genus Luteitalea. The sequence goes on along the minus strand of JAEYZV010000643.1, from coordinate 6,937 downwards.
GTGATCGCCCGAGACGAGCACGAGGCGCTCGACGAGCGTGCGCAGCCGCGCGACGGCGCCACGCGCGCCCTCACGCGGGTGGTCGATGGCGTCGATGGCCAGCACCGGCTCGCCGTCCACCGCCAGCACGGCGCTGGCACCCGGCAGCACCGCCGATTGAGGCAGTTCGGCGCGTACCCACTCGGGACGCCCGATGCGGATGCGGTGACCATCGACGATCGCCTCGGCGCCGCGGCCGGGCGCGTGCTGCAGCGCGCGCGCCTCGAGCGTCGCGATGCCGCGGTGGACCGCCTCGGACACGATCGCCTCGGCAAGCGGGTGGTGGACGCCGGATTCGACGGACGCGGCCAGCTGCAGAGCGCGCTCGACCGGCATGGCCCCCAGGGCGGCGACGTTGGCGATGCGCAGGCGGCCCTCCGACATCGTGCCCGTCTTGTCGAGCGCGACAACGCGGATCTGCGACAGCCGCTCGAGCACGGCACCGCCCTTCAGCAGCAGCCCGCGGCGCGCCGCACCCGACAGCGCCGACACCATCGCCACCGGTGTCGCAATCACGAGCGCACACGGGCAGGCGACGACGAGCAGCACGAGGGCGCGCTCGATCCACACCGTCCATGCGGCACCGGCGAGCAGCGGCGGCAGCACCGCCATCGCTGCGGCGACGACGAGCACGATCGGCGTGTAGATCGCGGCGAAGCGATCGACGGTGGACTGCACCTGCGCACGCGCCGCGTGCGCGCGCTCGACCAGGTGCACGATGCGTGCGACCGTCGAGTCCGACGACACGCGGCTCACCGCGAAGGTGAGGGCGCCCTCGCCGTTCACCGATCCTGCGTACACCGGGTCGCCGACCACCTTGAGGACGGGTTCCGATTCCCCGGTGACGGGCGCCTGGTTCACCGTGCTCTCGCCGACGGTCACCGTGCCATCGAGTGGAATGCGCGCACCCGGCCGAACCGACACCGACTGCCCCACGGCGACCTGCTCCACCGGTACCGATCGGGTCGCTTCGCCGTCGCGGAGGTCCGCCGTGGGTGGCGTCACGTTCAGCACGTCGGCGATCGCCCGCCGCGCCCGCGCGAGGCTGCGCGCCTCGAGCGCCTGCGCCACGCCGAACAGCACGAGCACCGTGGCCGCCTCGAACCATTCGCCGATCGCCAGCGCACCCGCGACGGCAATCGTCATGAGCACGTGGATGTCGAGCCGCCGGCCGCGCACCGCACCCCAGGCGCGCCGCAGCGTCGCCGGGGCCGTGAGCGCGATCGCAACGAGCAGCAGGGCCCGCGTCGCGAGAGTGGGCGCACCGGCGAACCAGAGCAGGCCGGCCGCCGCACAGGCCAGGCCCGCACCGACGATGCCCCATGGCACCCCGGACTCGGCGTGTGGCGTCGCCGTCGAGGTGGTGACGGGCCACGCGCGCATGCCGGTCTGCGCCACGGCTTCGGCGATACGGCCGGAATCGAGCGTTGCGCCGTCGAAATGGACGCGGAGCTGGCGCGACAGGACGTCGGCATCGAGCGTCACGACGCCGGCCAGCGTGCCGAGGCGCTTCTCGAGGATCGCGACCTCGTGGGCGCAATCCATCTCCGCGATGTGGAACGTCGCCGTACGGTGGTCGACGCAACGGGGGCAGGCCGGAGCGTTCATCTACTCCTCCTGCACTCCGCGGCGCGGCCCGAAGGCGAGCGACTCGCCCCGTCGCGGCGACGCCGCCGTCATGTCCTCGTGCACGTGGCTCAGGCCCTGCTGGAACAGCGCCAGGATGTGGCCGTCGTCGAGCGTGTAGAACACCTGGCGGCCTGCCCGCCGCGTGCGCACGAGGCGTGCCGCGCGCAGCATGCGCAACTGGTGCGAGACGGCCGATTCGCTCATGCCGACCAGGGCCGCGAGATCGCCGACGCACCGCTCGGCCAGCGCCATGGCAGCGATGAGGCGGATGCGGGTCGGGTCGCCGAGCACGCGGAAGGTCTCGGCGAGCGCCTGCGCGGTGGCTGGATCGAGACTCGGTGAGGCGGGGCGTGTGTTGCGCCGCCGGCCGGCTGCGGGTGCGATGGCGCGGGAGGTGCGGGTACCGGGCGCTTGATGGGACATATGAACAACTGTTCACATGTTAGCACCGTCGGCGATTGACCGGGTCCGGATGCCGCCTTTACCATGCAGGGCTGGCAGTCGACCGACGGCTGTGACAGCCCGTCACGGCAACCGCCGGCGCCCTGCGCGCGCGGCGCGAGACCCTGGAGAGACACGGTGATCGAGGTGCAGCAGCTCACCAAGCGCTACGGCCCCTTCACGGCGGTCGACGGCGTGAGCTTCAATGTCGGCAAGGGCGAGATTCTCGGCTTCCTCGGCCCGAATGGCGCCGGCAAGACGACGACGATGCGCATCCTGCCGGGCTACATGCCCCCGACCGAGGGAAAGGCGCGCGTAGCCGGGTTCGACCTTCAGGACGAACCGGTCGAGGCCAAGCGGCGCATCGGGTACCTGCCGGAAACACCCCCGCTCTACCCGGACATGACCGTCCGGGAGTACCTGCGCTTCGTGGCACGAATCAAGGGCGTGCCTGCAGCCGAGCAGGCCAGCCGCGTGCAGCACGTGATGGAGCGGACGCACGTGGCCGACATGGCCGACCGCCACTGCGGCAAGCTCTCCAAGGGCTACCGCCAGCGCGTCGGCCTCGCCCAGGCCATCATCCACAACCCCGACGTGCTCGTGCTCGACGAACCGACCGCCGGGCTCGACCCCAAGCAGATCATCGAGACGCGCGACCTCATCCGCAGCCTCGGCGGCGACCACACGATCGTGCTGAGCACGCACATCCTGCCCGAGGTGGCGCAGACCTGCCAGCGCGTCGTCATCATCAACAAGGGCCGCGTGGTGGCAGAGGACTCGCCGGAGAACCTGACCGCGCGGCTGCAGGGCGCAGCCTCGACCTACGTCGAGGTCGACGCACAAGGCGCCGACGCCCAGCCGATCCTCACGGCGATCCCCGGCGTCACGGCCGTGTCGGTCGCCGCGCGGCATGGCGCATTCACCGGCTACGAAGTGCAGAGCGAGCGCGGCCTCGACGTACGGCGCAGCGTGGCGGCCGCCCTGGTCGGTGCGGGCTACGGCCTGCTGGAGTTGCGACCGATGCGCATGAGCCTCGAGGAGATCTTCCTCCTGCTCACCACGACAGACGACGCGCCGCAGACGGCCCCGGCGCAGGAGGAGGTGGCCCGTGCGTAACACGCTGGCCATCGCCCGCCGCGAACTGCACGCCTACTTCGCGTCGCCCATCGCGTACATGCTCGTGGGGCTGTTCGCCCTCCTTTTCGGCTGGATGTTCTACAGCTTCCTGAGCTTCTTCAGCGAGCAGAGCCTCCGCATGTCGCAGTTCGGCATGGGCGGGCCGCAGGCGCTCAACGTCAACGAGATGCTGATCCGTCCGCTGCTGCTGCAGGCCGGCATCATCATCCTGATCTTCATCCCGACCTTGACGATGCGCACCTTCGCCGAGGAGAAGCGCAGCGGCACGATCGAACTGCTGCTCACCTCCCCGCTCACCGACTGGGAGATCGTCCTCGGGAAGTTCTTCGGGGCGCTCACGCTGTACGCGATCATGCTCGCGCTCAGCGCGCTGAACCTGATCTGGCTGTTCGCCTACGGCGACCCCGAGCTCGCGCCCGTTCTCACCGGGTACTTCGGCCTGCTGCTGCTCGGCGCCGGGTTCATCGCCATCGGGCTGTTCCTGTCCAACCTCACGCGCAACCAGATCGTCGCCGGCCTGCTCACGTACGCCGTGCTGCTGATGCTGCTGCTCGTGGCCTGGGTCGGCGAGGGGGCGGGCCCCGTCGGGCGCGCGATCGTGTCGGCGCTGTCGGTGTTCCAGCACTTCGAGGACTTCTCGAAGGGCGTCATCGACACGCAGCACGTCGTGTACTACCTGAGCGTGATCACGTTCGGCCTCTTCCTCACCGCCCGGTCGGTCGATGCCGACCGGTGGCGCGGGTAACCGCGGTCCGGAGACGCAGACAGTCATGAACCGTTTCGTCAACGTCCTCGGCTGGATCGGCACGGCCCTCGTGGTCGCCGCCGTCGCCACGCGCTTCATCCGTCCCGACCTGCAGCACGTCTGGCAACGCCTGGCGATTGCCGGGCTCGTGGTGGTGCTGCTCTACCTCGCCACGCAGTGGCGCGAATTCGTCGGCGCCTGGTCGCGCCGCGGCACGCGCGCCGGCGCGCTGACCTCGGCCAGCGTGCTCCTGCTGCTGGCCATCCTCGTCGGCATCAACTACGTCGCCGGGCGGCAGCACAAGCGATGGGACCTCACCGAAGGCGGCCAGTTCACGCTGTCGGACCAGAGCCGCAAGGTGCTCGCGTCGCTCGAGTCGCCGGTGAACGTCAAGGTGTTCGCCAGGGACACCGAGTTCCAGCGCTTCCGCGACCGGCTCGAGCAGTACACCTACGCCAGCCCGCAGGTGAAGGTCGAGTACATCGACCCCGACAAGCAGCGCGCCGTGGCGCAGCAATGGCAGGTGCAGGCGTACGGCACGATCGCCGTCGAGCACGACGGCCGCATCGAGCGCATCACCAGCGACACCGAGCAGGACATCACCAACGCCATCGTGAAGGCGGTCGAGGGTGGTGAGAAGAAGGTGTACTTCGTGCAGGGGCATGGCGAGCGCGACACGACGAGCGCCGACCAGCGCACCGGGTACAACGCCATCGCCGCCGCGCTGCAGCGCGACAACTTCTCGGTCGAGAAGGTGGTGCTCGCGCAACAGCAGGAAGTGCCCGCCGACACCGCCGTGCTGGTGATTGCGGGACCGCGTACCGACTTCCTGCAGCCCGAGATCGACATGGTCCAGCGATACCTGGAAAAGGGCGGCAAGCTGCTGCTCCTGCTGGACCCGCCCGACAACGCCGACGCGCCGCCGCTGACCGGCCTCATCGGCCTGGCGCGCGCCTGGGGCGTGGAGGTCGGCACCAACGTCGTGGTCGACGTGAGCAGTGTCGGCCAGCTGCTCGGCGCGGGGCCGTCGATGCCCGTGGTCGCGACCTATCCCGATCATCCGATCACCGCGAACTTCGGTCTCATCACCGCGTTTCCACTGGCGCGCTCGGTGACGCCGCTCGAGGGTGGCACCAACGGGCGCGTGGCGCAGCCCATCGCCACGACGAGCGCGCAGTCGTGGGCCGAGACCGACCTGGCGGCCGTATTCACCGGCCAGCCCGTCGCACGTGACGAGGGCACCGACACGGAAGGCCCGATCACGCTCGCAGCCGCGCTCGGCATCGACGCGCCGAATGCGCCGGCGCCGACTCCCCCTCCGCCACCAGCGCCGGGCCAGCCGCCGGCCGACACGCCGCGCCCCCCGCAGACGCGGGTCGTGGTCGTCGGCGCCTCGGATTTCGCCGCCAACGGCGTGCTCGGCACGCAGGGCAATCGCGACTTCTTCCTGAACGCGGTGAACTGGGCGGCCGAGCAGGAGAACCTGATCGCCATCCGTCCGAAGGAAGCCGGCGACAGGCGCGTCACGATGACCGAGGACCAGCAGCGCCGCGTGCTGTACCTGTCGGTGCTCGGGCTGCCCTTGCTCGTCGCCGCGTTCGGCATCTGGACGTGGAGCCGGAGGCGCGGATGAAGCGCGGGCGTTCAACGGCAATCCTGCTGGTGCTCGCCGCGGCCCTCGGCGCCTACATCTGGTTCGTCGAGAGCAAGCGCGACACGAGCGACGACGAGCCGAAGGCCGAACGGGTGTTCGCGTCACTCGAGGCCGATCACATCGCCACCCTCACGGTGCACGCCGCCAACGGCGACGTCACCACGCTGAAGAAGAACGGCGCCGAGTGGACGATCGAAGCACCGATCCAGGCGCCGGCCGACGCGAGCGAAGTGTCGGGGGTGACGAGCAACCTCGAGACGCTCGACATCACGCGCGTCATCGACGAACAGCCCAAGGACCTCGCGCAGTTCGGGCTCGACCAGCCGCGGCTGAAGGTCGCCTTCACTGCCGACGGCTCCGCGCGCACGCTGCTGCTCGGCAGCAAGACCGCGACCGGGGGCGACGTGTACGCAAAGCTCGAGGACGCGCCACGCGTGTTCCTCGTGCCCGCCTGGCTCGAACAGGGCTTCGATCGCACGACGTTCCAGCTGCGCAACAAGGCCATCGTCGTCGTCGACCGCGACGCGATCGAGGCCGTGAGGGTCACGGGCGCGCCCGGCACGATCGAGCTGGCCAAGGATGGCGACGGCTGGCGTCTCGTGCAACCGATCGCCGCGCGCGCCGATAGCGGGGAGGTGGGCACGCTGCTGACGCGGCTCGCGTCGGGGCAGATGGAGGCCATCGTCGCCGAGCAGCCTGCCACGCTCGACGTCTACGGCCTGCAGCCGCCGCGCACCACGATCACGGCAAGTGGCGGCGGCAAGCAGCTCGCGCAGGTCCTCGTCGGCACGGCAAGCGGCGACGCCGCGGTGCACATGAAGGACGCCGCACGTCCCATGGTGTTCACGGTCGCGAAGTCACTCGCCGACGAGCTGCAGCGCACCGTGGACACGTACCGCGCGAAGGACCTGTTCACGTACCGCATGTTCAACCTGTCGCGCCTCGTGATCGCGCAGGGCGACAGCACGCGCACCTTCGAGAAGACGAAGGCCAGCGACGCCAAGGACGCCACCGAGACCTGGGTGCAGTCCTCGCCGGCCGATCCGAAAGTCACCGCGAGCGCCATCGACGACATCGCGAGCCGCCTGAGCACGCTGCGCGCGGAGGCCTGGACACAGGCGCCGCCGACGGGCGCCACGCCGGTCATGACCGTGACCGCCACCTTCGATGGCGACAAGCAGGAGCGCGTCTCGATCGTGCAATCGGGCGGTCAGATGCTCGCCGTGCGCGATGGCGAGCCGGGCGCCGCGCGGCTCACCCCCCCCCCGTGGCCCGCCAACCGCGGCGTGTTG
>JAEYZV010000617.1 GCA_023427865.1 Acidobacteriota bacterium | reverse complement strand
GCCTCGGTGGAGCAGGCCTTCGAGATGGGCGCCATCGCCGTGGGGGCCACCGTGTACTTCGGCTCCGAGGAGTCGACGCGGCAGATCCAGGAAGTGGGCCAGGCGTTCGCGCGCGCGCACGAACTCGGGCTTCTCACCGTGCTGTGGTGCTACACGCGCAACCCTGCATTCAAGACCAAGGACGTGGACTACCACGTGGCGGCCGACCTGACCGGTCAGGCCAACCACCTCGGTGTGACAATCGAGGCCGACATCATCAAGCAGAAGATGCCGGAGACCAATGGCGGCTACAACGCCATCAAGTTCGGCAAGACGCACCCGAAGGTGTACAGCGAGCTGATTCCGGGCGACCACCCGATCGAGATGACGCGGTACCAGCTGGCCAACTGCTACATGGGCCGCATCGGCCTGATCAACTCGGGCGGCGCCAGCACCGACAACGACTTCGCCGAGTCGGTGCGGACGGCGGTGATCAACAAGCGCGCCGGCGGCATGGGGCTGATCCTCGGGCGCCGCGCCTTCCAGCGGCCGTTTGCCGAGGGCGTCAAGCTCCTCAACGCGCTGCAGGACGTGTACCTGGACAAGTCGATCACGATTGCCTAGGAGTCGGATCTGTCGATTCTCAAAGTCGCCCGCATGGGCCACCCGGTGCTGCGCGGCCGCGCGCGTGCCCTCGATCCGTCCGAGGTCCGTGCCGCAGTGATGCAGAAGTTCATCGACGACATGGTGGACACGATGCTCGAGTACGAGGGCATCGGCCTTGCCGCGCCGCAGGTGCACGAGGGCGTGCGCCTGTTCGTCGCCGGCATCGAGGACGCGAGCGGCGCGCTGCGGGTGACGCCATTCGTGAACCCGGTCGTCACGCCGCTCACCGAGGTCAGGGTCGAGGATTGGGAGGGATGCCTCAGCATCCCCGACATCCGCGGCAAGGTGCCGCGGTACACCCACGTCCGCATCGATGCGCTCGACCGCAAGGGCAAGCCGTTCCAGATGGAATTGCGCGACTTCCAGGCGCGGGTGGTGCAGCACGAAACCGACCACCTCGACGGCGTGCTGTTCTTCGACCGCATGGCGCGGTTCGACTCGCTGACCTTCCTCGAGGAGTTCTCGCGCTACCACCGCAAGCCCGCGTCGGGTGAGGACGAGGCGGAGGAAGAGGAGTAGATCCGGTGGCCTACCACGCCGAGGTGCTGCTCGACAGCGTGAACCCCGCCGGAGCGCGCCTCACGACGTTCGTGCTGCGCTTTCCGCGATTCGTGTTGTCGGAGTTCAACACGCACCGCATGTTCTCGCGCAACGCGTCGAGCTCGCGCGCGATTCCGACGACGCGGCTCATGCAGCAGCTGCGCGACGACCCCGTGATCCCTGTCGAGTGGGGACGCAACCAGTCGGGCATGCAGGCGCGCGAGGTGCTCGACGCCGAGGGCACGCGCAAGGCCGAGGCCGAGTGGCTGCGCGCACGCGACGCCGCGCTCGCGCACGCCGAGCACCTGCGGGCGATCGGCGTCCACAAGCAGATCGTCAACCGCGTGCTCGAGCCCTGGATGTGGACGAGCGTCATCGTCTCGTCGACAACCTACGACAACTTTTTCACCCTCCGCTGCCATGCCGACGCGCAGCCGGAGATCAAGCGTCTCGCCGACCTCATGCGGGCCGCATTCGTGGCGTCGACGCCGACACCCCGGGCCCCCGGTGAGTGGCACCTGCCGTTTGTCGGGAGCGACGATGCCGGGCTGTCGATCGAGGAGCAGCGGCAGGTGTCGGTGGCGCGATGTGCGCGGGTGAGTTACCTCACGCACATCGGCACGCGCGACATCGATGCCGACAGGCAGCTGCACCAGCGGCTGCTCGACGCGGGGCACTGGTCGCCGTTCGAGCACGTGGCGATGGCGGCTCCGGATGCGAGCCGCTTCAACAACTACACCGGCTGGCAGGCCTACCGACACCAGATGGAGCAGGCCCGCACGCTCGTGATGAGCGAGGCCGCCCCGGTGTGAGCGCGCCCGCCTGGAAGTTCTCCACGACCGTCAGGGTGCGGTGGGGCGACTGCGACGCGTTCGCGCACGTGAACAACGCGAGCTACCTCACGTACTTCGAGGAAGCACGCATCGACTACTGGAAGGCGGTCGTCCCGGACGTTCCGTTCACCGGCATGGCGATCGTGCACGTCGATGTGGACTTCCGTGGGCAGGCGTTCCCGGGTGACGTGCTGACGATCAGGGTCGCCGTCACGGAGTTGCGACGGACGAGCTTCTGGGTCGCCTACGAGGTGTTGCGAGGCGACGAGGTGATGGCCACGGGGCGTTCTGCGCAGGTGTTCTTCGACTACGCATCACAGAAGCCTGCGGAGATCCCGGCAGCCTTTCGTGCGCGGGTCGCGTCGTATGAGGGAATCGTCCCCGGCGACACCGCGAGCGGTTCGTAGCGGGTCGAAGCACCGAGCGTCGGGCGAGGCCCGACGCCTACGTACAATTCCAGCACCCGGCACCCGGCATCCAGTACCCGGCGCCCGGCACCCGATTCCCGCTACCCGCTAACCGCTACCCGCTACCCGAGACCCGAGACCCGAGACCCGAGCCCAACGATGCCAGACGACATTCAGCCCGGACAGATTGGATGGGTCGACCTCACGGTGCCCAATGCGGACGAGGTGCGCGACTTCTACCGCGCCGTGGTCGGCTGGGAGTACCGCGAGGTGGACATGGACGGCTACGCCGACTACGCCATGACGAACCTCGAAGGGCGCGACGTGACGGGGATCTGCCACGCCCGCGGCATCAACGAGGGCCTGCCGGCGCAATGGCTCGTGTACTTCACCGTGCTCGACCTGGCGTTTGCCGTCGAGGAGGCCGTGGCCCGCGGCGGTCAGGTGCTGACGGCCCCGACGGACATGGGAGCGGGGCAGTTCGCGGTCATCCGGGATCCGGCCGGCGCGGTGTGCGCCCTTTTCCAGCCGGCGGAGGGGTGAATTCGACCCGGCCCGGGGCAAATGCCGCATAACCTGAGATAGCGCAAGTAGCTGTCGCCAAATGACTTGCGTCAGGTGCTTGTCATAACGCATTTTGTGCTTGACGGCTTGTGAAACGTTTCACATAATGCCTCTCAAGCTGAGGGTTGACGGGCAATCCGTTCCAACACCTTCAAGCCCTGTCGAAAGCGACCTCTTTCAGCAGGGTCGGTGAGCCGTCGCAGTTTCAGGCCCGCCTGGTCAAGTTGTTCCTCGTAATCTTCCTCCTTACACTGTCCGGCGCCCTCAGCTTTCTCCCTCGCGCCAGCAGTTCACACACAACCGACGCGCAACGCCGGCCTGCCGCGCACGGGCGCGCCATGCGTGCGGGTATCGTTAGGGCCTCCTCCGCGCCTGCCGGCATGCTGCAGGCGCTTTCGTGAGAAGGTGAACGCTCCCCATCCGCTCCACGCGTCTGACGGTCTCCCACGGCTCCGCCTTCACCGGTGGCCATGTGCACGCGTACGTGGTGCACGGCACCGTGCCGACGCTCGTCGACGCCCCGCCCGGCGGCGAGGCGTTCCTCGACGACCTTGCAGCGGCGCTCGCTGCGGCAGGTGACGGGCCGCTCGCGCAGGTCATCGTCACGCACGCGCATCCGGACCACATCGACGGCGCCGCGGCGGTTCACGCGCGCTGGCCGTCCGCCGTCTTCCGCAAGCGCGCGCCGCTGCCCGAAGGCGACGGCATACCGTGGCAGGCGATCGAGAAGGAACCGACGCTTGCGGCAGGCGAGACCGAACTCTGGGTGCTGCACACGCCAGGCCACGCGCCAGACCACTCGTGCCTCCTCGAGGTGCGGAGCGGGACGCTCCTCGGCGGCGACCTGGCGATCAACGGCAACACCATCGCCATTCCGGCCGAACACGGCGGCAACCTCCGGCACTACCTGCAATCGGTCCGCGCCGTGCTGGAGATGCAGCCGCGCGTGATTCTTCCCTCGCACGGCGAGCCGATCCTCCAGCCGGCATCGTTGCTGCGCGGGTACATCTCGCACCGGCTCGCACGGGAGCAACAGATTCTGGAGTGCCTCTCGGCCGGCCTCGTGTCCGCCGACGCCATCGTCGACCGGTTGTATGCTGCCACTGCCGATGCGCTGAAGCCCGCCGCACGGCAGAACGTGCTGGCCCACCTGCAGAAGCTCGCCGAGGACGGGCGCGTCGTACGTGCCGGCGACGAGTGGCGCTTGTAGGGGCGGGCTGTTGCTGCTGGTGAACCCTGATGATCCTGTATCGCACCGACGTGGGACTCGTGCTCGTCACCGATGGTCGCTCGCTGAGGCTTCCCGACCTGACCTTCGACGAACTGCTGAAGGATCGTGCGGCGATCGCCCGCCTGCGGGCGGCTGCGGCGCAGGCACGGGAAGCGGACGGCGCGACGCCGCAGGTATTGCAGCCGCCGATTGGATCGCAGGAGGTCTGGGCTGCAGGCGTCACGTACTACCGCAGCCGGGACGCGCGCATGGACGAAGCGCGCGCAAGTGGCGGCTCGACCTTCTACGATCGCGTCTACGACGCCGATCGCCCGGAGCTGTTCTTGAAGGCGACGCCACAGCGTGTCGTCGGGCCTGGCGGCATCGTGCGGGTCCGGCGCGACTCGACGTGGTCGGTGCCCGAGCCGGAATTGGTGCTCGTGATCGACGCCTTCGGGAAAGTCGTGGGCTACACCGTCGGCAACGACATGAGTGCCCGTGACATCGAAGGCGAGAACCCGCTCTACCTGCCGCAGGCCAAGGTGTACGACGGCAGCTGCGCGATAGGCCCCGGGGTGCTGTTCACCGAGCAGCCGCTGCTTCCGACGACAGCGATCCGTCTCTCGATCGTCAGGAACGGGACCGCCGCCTTCGAGGGGGAGACGACGACGGGGCAGATCAAGCGCGGCTTCGACGAGCTTGCGGCCTGGCTGACGCGCGAGGCGACGTTTCCGGTCGGGTGCTACCTGTTCACGGGTACGGGCATCGTGCCGCCCGACGACTTCACGTTGGCCAGCGGCGACGAGATCGCCATCACCATCGACGGCATCGGCACGCTCACCAATCGCGTGGCTTGATCAGATGGCTTCCTGTGACTTCGTGCTTCCGGCGCGAGTGGTGTTGATGAGCGCCTCCATGTGCCCCAGGTACCGCTCCAGCGCGACGCGGCCGGCGCGGGTGAGCGTGTACTCGCTCCGGGGGAGCCGTCCCTCGAAGGTCTTGGTGCAGCTGATGTAGCCGGCGTCTTCGAGCTTCCGGGCATGCACGCTCAGGTTGCCGTCCGTGGTCCGCAGCAGCAGCTTCAGGTCGTTGAACGACAGCTTCTCCTGCACGGCCAGCGCACTGACGATGGCAAGGCGCAGGCGCTCGTGAATGAGCTTGTCGAGGTTCAGGGGCGACGAGGGATCCGCGTGCGAGTCGATCGACCGCACCCGCGGTCGAAACCCCCGCAGCCGGCCTACAGGCACATCATCCTGCGTCCGAAGACGGTCGGTCATGGGCACCTTTGGCGGAAAGCGCCGCCAAAGGGCATCGTACCTTACTCCTCCTCCGCCATCTTCGTTCGTCCCCTCTCGTCGTTCGCCCTCCTCCTTCGTCCTTCCTCCTCCCTCCTTCCTCCTCCCTTCTTCCTTCGTCCTCCATCCTCCGTCCTTCGTACAATGCCCCCCATGACGCCCGACAACCCGAAGGGGTACGTCAACCCGCACCTGTTGACCACGCCTGCGGAACTGGCGGCGCGGATTCAGGCGCCCGATGCGCCGCTGATCATCGATCTGCGTCCGGCCGAGGCGTGGGCGACGGCGCACGTGCCGGGCGCCGTCCACCTCGACATCTTCGGGGTCAGCCTCATCGACACCGATCCGGCGCCACTGCGCGCGTTCCTCTGGATTCTCGAGCACCTGCTGGCCACGCGTGGCGTGGACGCCGATCGTCGCGTCGTGGTGTACGACGAGAAGTCGGGCAACCGCGCGGCGCGCGCCTTCTGGGCGCTCGAGTACTTCGGGCACGAGCACACGCAACTGCTCGATGGCGGGTTCGGGGCGTGGGTCGCCGACCGACATCCGACGAGCACGGAGCCCGTGGCGCCGACGCCCACGCACTGGACCGGCACCCGTATCGAGGAGCGCGGCGCCACGTGGCGCGACGTGCGCGATCGCCTCGATGCCGCCGATGCGGTGATCCTCGACACGCGCTCCGAGGGCGAGTACATGGGCACCACGGTGCGGGCTGCACGCGGGGGCTGCATCCCCGGTGCCGTGCACGTGGAGTGGACCGAGAACCTGCGGCCCGACGGGACGTTCAAGAGCGCCGAGCAGCTGCGGGCGATGTACGAGCCGCTCGGTGTCACGCCCGACAAGGAAGTGCTCGCCTACTGCCAGGGCGGGTACCGTGGCGCGCACGGCTACCTCGCGCTGCGGCTGCTCGGGTTCCCGCGCGTGCGCAACTACGTCGGCTCCTGGAAGGAATGGGGCGACCGCCTGGACCTGCCGGTGCAGGTGCCGGCGCAATGAGACCGGGTGGCGGGTTCGAAGGCGGGTAGCGGGTAGCGGGTCCGCCGGGCGACGAACACGGCTGGTCGCGCCCACATGACGGGAAGCCGATGGCCGTACGACGTACCGTGCAACACGAAGGCCGATGACCGAATGACGACTTGTCCGCCGTAGCCTTGGCGGAGGCGGAAGACCGAGAATCCCATGAACAACGTCCTGGACCACATCAACACGCACCGCGACGACTACATCGATCAGCTGAAGCAGTTCCTCGCGATCCCGAGCATCAGCGCACTGCCGGCGCACGCGCCCGACGTCCGGCGCTGCGCCGAGTGGTGCTCCGGCGAACTGCAGCGGATCGGGCTGTCGAACGTCGGCCTGCACGAGACGCCGGGGCACCCGATCGTGTACGGCGAATGGCTCGGCGCACCTGGCGCGCCGACGATGTTGTTCTATGGCCACTACGACGTGCAGCCCGTCGATCCGCTGGAGCTGTGGGAGTCGCCGCCGTTCGAGGCCACGGTGCGCGAGGGCGCGATCTACGCACGCGGATCGGCCGACGACAAGGGCCAGATCTTCATGCACCTCAAGGCCATCGAGGCGCACCTGCGGCAGGCGGGCAGGCTGCCCATCAACGTGAAGGTGATGCTCGAGGGGGAGGAGGAAGTCGGCAGCGCCAACCTCGACGACTTCATCGCCGCCAACAAGGAGCTCCTGAAGGCCGATGTCGTGGTGATCTCGGACTCTCCGATGTTCGATCGCGACGTGCCGTCCATCTGCTATGGCCTGCGGGGTCTCGCGTACTTCCAGGTCGACGTGCGCGGCAGCAGCACCGACCTGCACTCGGGCTCCTACGGCGGCGCCGTCGCCAACCCGGCGATCGTGCTGGTGCAGCTGCTCGCGCAGATGAAGGACAAGTCCGGGCGGGTGAAGATTCCCGGCTTCTATGACGCGGTCGTCGAGGTCACCGAGGCGGAGCGCAAGGAGTTCGCCAGGCTGCCCTTCAACGAGAAGCGGTGGGCGAAGGAGATCGGCGTGCCGAAGCCGTTCGGCGAGAGCGGCTACACGACGCTCGAGCGCAAGTGGGCGCGGCCGACGTTCGAGATCAACGGCCTGCTCGCCGGGTTCACCGGTGAAGGCGCAAAGACGGTGATTCCCGCGACCGCGATGGCGAAGGTGAGCATGCGCCTGGTGCCGAACCAGGATCCGCAGGTCATCGGCAAGCTGTTCGAGGGCTACATGAACAAGCTCGCCCCGAAGACCGTCGAGGTGAAGGTCACGCACATGCATGGCGGCAACCCGTGGACCACCGGGTTCGACAACGCGTGGGTGCAGGCCGCCGGCCGTGCCATCGAGAAGGGGTTCGGCCGCACGCCCGTGTTCGTGCGCGAGGGCGGCTCGATCCCGGTCGTCTCGACGTTCCAGGAGGTGCTGGGGCTGCCGAGCGTGCTCTTCGGCATCGGCCTGCCCGGCGAGAACGCGCATGCCCCGAACGAGTGGCTCGACCTGGGCAACTTCCACAACGGCGTCCTCGCCGCCGCGTACCTGTACGAGGAACTGGCCCACGCCCGGTAGCGGCGCCTCTCAGAGGCCCCCTCCGCGGTTTGGGGTGCGAGCAACGCCATGGGCGTGTCGACCGGGCGGCTCGGAGA
>JAEYZV010000465.1 GCA_023427865.1 Acidobacteriota bacterium | reverse complement strand
ACATCAACCAGGTGCGCTACTGCCTCCGGTCGGTGGCGAAGGCCGCCAACGTCCACCATGGCGTCCACATCCTGCGCCACACGTTCTGCTCGCGTCTCGCGATGAGCGGTGCGACCACCAAGGAGATTCAGGAGCTCGCGGGACACCAGAGCATAACGACCACCGAGCGGTACATGCACCTGGCGAAAGGCCGTCGGGGACGCGCGATCGCGCTTCTGAACATCGCCCGCTGCTGGCTGCAGCCGGGGAACAATGGCGGAACAGGCCCTGTTGACGCTGGAAGTGGCGGTTCTGGTGTGACGTCGATGGAGCGGGCTACGGGAATCGAACCCGTCTGACTGGCTTGGGAAGCCAGGACATTACCACTATGCTAAGCCCGCCCGCGCGAACCTTCAGTATTGTGCCGCGAAATCGGGAGAAGTCAACGGCTACCGCTCAAACGCGGGTGGCGCCGTTCGACAATGGGCGGATGCTCACGGTCCTGCTCCTCGTCATCTCCAACACCTTCATGACCATCGCGTGGTACGGACATCTCCGCTACCGCGACTCGCCCATCGTGAAGGTGATCCTCGTGAGCTGGCTGATTGCCTCGGTCGAGTACGCGTTCCAGGTCCCCGCCAACCGCATCGGCTACGGCACCTTCACGGGCTACCAGCTGAAGATCATCCAGGAGGCGATCACGCTCTCGGTGTTCGCCGTCTTCGCGTGGCTGTACCTCGACGAGGGCCTGCGCTGGAACTACCTGCTCGCCTTCGTGCTGCTGTTCGGCGCCGTCGCCGCGGCCTTCTGGTCGCCACGCTGACCCGCCTGCGGCTACGGCCGTCCGGGCCGACGTGGGGTCCCGCGAATGTCGCGGGGGCCGAAGACGGCAATCGCCACGCCGAGTCCGGCGAGCAGGACGACGGCGCCGAACCAGATGAGGACGGGGGCCAGCAGCTCGATGCGGCGATCGACGCGGGCGCGTGTCGGACGGTCGGGGTCGTAGCGGACCGGCACCGTCTCGCCCACCGCGTAGGGTGGCCGGCCGTAGTTGGCCGAGCTCCGGAAGCGGACGCGCTCGCCGCCGGCCGTCGTGAACGCGACAACAAGGCGAAACCGCTCCTGGACCTTCCTCGCCTCACGCTCGAACGACTCGTGCGCCACCACCTGCCCCGTCGTGCGTTCGGCGTGCAGGAGGAAGAACCGGTCGGTTTCGGTCAGCCCCCAGCCGACGCCCAGCAGCGCCAGGGCCACGAGCACCAGGACCGTCCCCACGAGGCTGCGTCCGACCACCGCCATCCCTCCAGCGTACCAGCTGGCGCCAGCGACGGCTCGGCGCCCCGAAGCTGGTACGTTTGATGCACACAGTCGAGTAGGTATCTGCGACACCAGCGCGCTGCGGTCGTGCATTGACCGCGTGAATCCACGACGGATACCGGTAGAATTTCGATACAAGAAACCGGCCCGCTGGCAACGTAACGCTACATTGTGTTCACTTCGAGAACACCAGGGGGAATCCCTGGTTCAGGGGCCGCGCACGAGGCGCGCGCCCCGAGGACTTCCAGCATGACCACACGCGACACTGTGCCGGCCGCCCGCATCCTCCACGTCGACGACCAGCCCGAGAGCCACGAGTGGCTGAAGCTGGCGCTCGAGCGCAAGCAGTACGAAGTGACCGTCGCCACCGACGGGCATTCCGCGCTCGCGTCGTTCACCACGCATCGGCCCGACATCGTGCTGCTCGATCACGAGTTGCCCGATCAGAACGGGCTCGACGTGCTGCGGCAGCTGAAGAACGCCGATCCGCTCGTCGAGGTCGTGATGCTCACCGGGCACGGCAGCGTGTCGCTGGCCGTCGAGGCGATGCGCGAAGGCGCCTTCAACTTCGTCGAGAAGCCGGTGGAGTTCGCCGTCCTCGAGGCGGTGCTCGACAAGGCCCTCGCCCACAGGAACCTGCATGCCGAGGCCGCTCGCCTGCGATCGAGCGCCGAGCGCCGCGACGGGCTCGGACGCATGGTGGGCACCTCCCCCGCCATGCGGCGCCTGTTCGACCTGATCCAGCTCGTGGCGCCCACCGACGCCGCCGTGCTGATCCGGGGCGAGAACGGCACCGGCAAGGAGCTCGTCGCCGACGCGGTGCACGAGCGCAGCCCGCGGGCCAACGGCCCGATCATCAAGATCAACTGCGGCGCCATCCCTGGTGAGCTGTTCGAGTCCGAGCTCTTCGGCCACAAGCGCGGGGCGTTCACCGGTGCGCTGGCCGACAAGCGCGGCCTCATCGAATCGGCTGATCGCGGCACGCTGCTGCTCGACGAGATCGGCGAGATGCCGCCCAACGCGCAGGTGAAGCTCCTGCGCGTGCTGCAGGAGAAGCAGGTCCGCCGGCTCGGCGAGACGCGCATGTTCACGCCGGATTTCCGGCTGATCTGCGCCACCAACTCGCGGCTCGAGGCCCTCATGGCCGACAACAAGTTCCGCGAGGACCTCTATTTCCGCATCAACACGGTGGTGCTCGACATCCCGCCGCTGCGTGACCGCCGCGAGGACATCCCGGTGCTGGCGCAGCTGTTCCTGCAGCGGTATGCCGAGAAGTACGAGCGCGACGTCGTCCGCTACCACCCGTCGGTGGTGCAGCGTCTCATGAAGCACGTGTGGCGCGGCAACGTGCGCGAACTCGAGCACGTCGTCGAACACGCCGTCATCGTCGCCACCGGTCGCGAGATCCAGCTGCGTCACCTGCCCGAGACCTTCCGGTCGGGCGCGACCGTCGACGACACGAGCCCGCTGTGCACGCTCGAGGATGTCGAGCGCGCCGCGATCGTGCGCACGCTGGCGTACACGCGCGGCAACAAGCGCGCAGCCGCCGACATCCTCGGGGTCTACCGGCCGACGCTCTACGCGAAGATGCGCAAGTACGGCCTGATGGCGCCCCAGGAAGAGGCGGCCACCGCATGACCGCCGCGATGGCAGTCGTGCTCGACGCGGCCTGTCGCCACACCCTCGATCAGGTGGGCGCACTCGTCCGGGTCTGGACACCCCGCGACGGGGTGATCTTCGTCAACCGCGCCTGGCGCGAGTTCACTGGAACCACGGGTGAGGAGAACGCGGGCGATCGCTGGATGCAGTGCGTCGTCGAGGAGGACCGCGCCATCGTCAAGGAGATCGGGGGGGCGGGTGCCGCGCCCCTCGAGTACCGGCTGCGGACGCACGACGGGCGGACCCTGCTGGTGACCGATTCACCCGGCGCCTGGACGACCGGCGACGGCTTGGACGCGGTCGGCGTCATCCACAC
Organism: Acidobacteriota bacterium; assembly: GCA_023427865.1. Taxonomy (GTDB): domain Bacteria; phylum Acidobacteriota; class Vicinamibacteria; order Vicinamibacterales; family Vicinamibacteraceae; genus Luteitalea. The sequence continues at coordinate 677 of JAEYZV010000465.1, read as the reverse complement.
GGTCGTGCCCAGGCCGGAGGCCGTAGCCGACGACGACCGCAGCAAGACGATGTCGAAGTGGGCGCATGAACTGCGGGGACCGCTCAACGCCATTCTCGGCTGGTCCGACCTGCTCAGCGCGGGAGAGACGGCCGACGACGTCGTCCAGCGTGGGTTGAAGGCGATCGCCAGCAACGCGCGTCAGCAGGCGCAGATCATCAAGCGGATGGCCGAGTGAGCGATGGCATCGCGATTGCTCGTTCATCCCGGCATGAAGCGAGCCGGCTCCAACACGGTTGAAATCGACCCGACGCTGCAGCGGGTCGTAGGGGAATACCTGGAACAGCCGGGGCTCTCGTTGACCGTGCCGCAGGCCCGGCGATTGTGGGGCCTGGATGCGCGGAAGTGCGAGGAAATGCTGGAAGCACTCGTAGGCCAGCACTTCCTTCGCCGGACGCCGCGTGGGCTGTATGTTCGGTTGACCAACGCCTGACGCGCGCCCCGTCGGCATTCGGCATCGCGCGCGCCACGCGCCGGCAGCCCGTGTGACATCGCTCCACGATGTCGCGGCCGCGAACAGCTTGTTCGTAGCTGCTACAGACTCACGCACGAACGGAACCCGTCATGTGCAAGCGCACATGACGGGTGTCTCATGTCAGGCACTGCGATCGGCACGTGCCGAGCCGTCCCAGCCCTGC
>JAEYZV010000464.1 GCA_023427865.1 Acidobacteriota bacterium | reverse complement strand
GTAGATCGGTGTCGTCGGCAGGTTCGTGAGCTCGTCGAACTCGAACCCGACGATCGGCCGCACCACTTCGTCCGAGGTCGAGGCGAACTGGTAGCCCTGGTCTCCGAGGCCGCCGCCGAAGCCGGCGGTCGACGGGCGCCCCAGGAGGCTGGCGCCGCCGATGCCCGCGAAGAACACGCCGCGCACGCCGCCGAGCACGCCGATGGGCGTGAGCATGGCCTCGATCAGCGGGAACCGCAGTTCGGCGTTGGCAAAGAAGCCCTTGTTGCCGACAAACTGCAGGAAGTCGTAGCCGCGCAGCTCGGAGTTGCCGCCGAAGAAGAAGTAGTCCGGCGTGTTGCCCGTGCTGTTGAAGCCGCGGACGCGAAAGGCCGCGACGCCGTTGGTGCCGATGCGCTGGTAGTAGCGGAAGTCGCCGTCGAACGTCTGGCGCGACAGCGAGTTGCCGATCTTCGGGGCCACCGAGTACGCCATCCGGAAGGTGTGCCCGGCCAGCGGCCCGTACTCCCGGAACACCGTGGTCTCGCGCGTGAGCGCGACGGTGAGCGGCACGGCGAGGCCCTGGTTGAAGAGCGTTCCGCCATAGAGCGCCTGCTGGTACAGGTCCGAGTAGTCCTGCAGCTGCTGGTTGCGGAACTCGTCGTTGAAGTGCGAGACGCCGCCCGACAGCTCGAGGCGCGTGTAGCGGTTGAACGGGTAGATCGCGAAGATGCTCGCGCCGTTGATCGAGCGGGTAGCCAGCGCGTCGTCGCGGTCGAGGAAGTAGGTCAGGCCCGGATCGTAGAAGCCGGGCACCAGCCCGTAATAGAACTGCGTCTGCGAGAACGCCTGAATCGAGTACTGCAGGCGCTTGGACAGGTTCGTGTACGAGCCCGCGAAGGTGCGGAACTGCGCCACCGAGGCGGCGAAGAACGTGAAGTTCTGGTCGCCGAGCACGTCGCTGAACGAGATGGCGGTGCCGCCGAACAGGTCGCCGCCGCTGGTGACGCCGACGTTGATCGGCGGCCGGCCGTCGAGGAACATCTTCTCGAAGCGGCCCTTCACGCGGTTGTTGGCCGGGATGATCGTGTGGGTCAGCGGCGCCTGGAAGTCGATCACCGGGCCGGGTTCGCCGAAGTCGGACGAGGCGGCCGTGGCGATCGGCTCCTTGAACTGCAGCGTGTGGATCCCGTATTCGCCCTTGAAGTAGGTCACGAACGCCACGCGCGCGCCCTCGTCGTCGGCGGCCGCCGGATCGGCGAGCACCACCGGCGAGACGTTGCTCGTGAGCGAGTCGGTGTACTGCCGCAGCGCGCCGCCCTTCAGGTCGAGCGTCCAGAGGTTGTAGATCTGGCCGTTGCGAATCACCTCGGGATCGACCGGCGCGGCCGGGTCGACCGCCGTCGACGGGAACACGAGCGTGTTGGCGTCGAGGAACTGCGCCGCGGCCTCGTCGTGCGTGCCGAAGGTCAGCTGCCGCTTGTCTCCGCTCGCCAGGTCGAGCCGGAAGATCTTGTCGTTGCCGCTGACGCGCGCCAGGTACACGAGGAACCTGCCGTCGGGCGAGATCGTCGGCGCGTAGTCGGCGAAGTCGTCCGAGGTGAGGTTGCGCACCTCGGCGCTCTCGAGGTCGATCTCGAAGATGTCGCCGACCGCGTTGCGCAGCGCCGAGAAGTAGACCTTCTGGCCGTCCTTGGAGAACTCCGGCGACTCCGGCACGTCGACGGTGTCCAGGTAGTACCGCCGCTCGATGCGGCCCGTCACCACGTTCTGGAGGAGCAGCGAGCGCTGTTTCTCGGTGCGCACGAAGTACGCGATGCGATCGCCGGTGGGCGACCAGGCGAGCCACGGCACCGTGTTCCAGCGCGCCCCGGGCACGGCGATGTACTCGAAGCCGGTGTCCTTGCTGAAGCCGGGCGTGAGGTTGCGGACGACCGTGCGGTCCTTGGTCGACAGCAGGATGACGTCGAGCTCGCCCTCCTTGCGGTTGCCGGCCACGGCGGCCAGCAGGTCGCCCGACGGCGACGGCTCCACCGACAGCACGGCGGTGAACTTCGTCTCGCCCCGCTCCGGCGCGAGGTCGCGCCCGTAATCGGCCGGGCGTTCCTTGTCGCGGAACGGCTTGAAGCGGTCCTTCATGTACTTCTCGAACTGCTGGTCGAACTCGTCGGCCGTGATGCGCAGCGCCTCCTCGTAGGCCGCTTCGCCACCGCCGATCACGCTCTTGCGCAGCGAGAACAGGTACTGCCGGATGCCCTCCTTGCCCCAGCGCGACTCGATGAACTCGAACGCGGCGTGCCCGAGGTTGTAGACCAGGCGCGGGTTGGTGAACTGCCCGTACCCCTCGAACTCGGTCATCTTCGGGATGATGTCGGCCACCGTCGCGTCGCGCACGGTCATCAGGTCGAGCGGGCGCCACACGCCGGCCATGTAGTCGGCCAGCCCCTCGTCCACCCAGAGCGGGACGGTGCGGCGGACGAGCGAGCGCGGGATGATGTCGAACTAGAAGATGTGGGTGAGCTCGTGCGTGATCAGCCGATACAACTGGTCGGGGGGCTCGTCGATCGGCACCAGCATCCGGTTGCGCACCGGCTCGGCGAAGGCGGCCACGCCCTCGCTCACCGCGCCCGGGATCACGTTCTGCTGCTGGAACTCGGCCTGCGTCTTGAAGATCAGCAGCGGGATCCTGAACGCGAGGTCGTGCTTCAGCTCCGACGACAGCTTCTGGTACGCGCTCTCGGCATATCCCGCGATCCGTTCCAGGTGCTGCTCGGTCTCGGGG
>JAEYZV010000407.1 GCA_023427865.1 Acidobacteriota bacterium | reverse complement strand
CAGGAGAACCGTCCCCCGGGCGGCACGACAGGCGGCGGCGCGCTGTTCGGCGCGCCCGCGGCGACCGCCGCTCCGCCCAGGCCGGCGCGCGTGGGCGGAGACGACGTGCACCGCCCGGTGCGTCGCGAGGAGGCCAAGGTCGGCCGCAACGACCTCTGCCCCTGCGGCAGCGGCAAGAAGTACAAGAAGTGCCACGGGGCGAACCTGTGACGCCGGCCGTCGCCCGCGCCACGGCGTTTCTCCCGCACGAACACCATGAGGCCGACGTCTGTCGGCCTTTCGTGTATCCACGCTCCTGATGCCCATGACCACGGACACCCTCGCTGCCCTCTCCCCGGCCGAACAGGTCGAGCGCGGCCTCCAGACCGCGCTGACCTTCGACGACATCCTGCTCGTACCCCGCAAGTCGGAGGTACTCCCCAGCCAGGTGGACATCTCGTCGCGGTTCACCCGAAACATCCGGCTGAACGTGCCTCTCGCCAGCGCGGCGATGGACACCGTCACCGAGTCGGCCCTGGCCATCGCCGTGGCCCAGCAGGGCGGCATCGGCATCGTCCACAAGAACCTGCCGATCGAGGATCAGGCCAACGAGGTCGACCGGGTGAAGCGCTCCGAGAGCGGCATGATCGTCAACCCGATCACGCTCTCGCCCACGCACTCGATCGCGGAGGCGCACCAGTTGATGCGGCAATACCGCATCTCCGGCGTGCCCATCACCGCCGACGGCAGCAAGGACGGCCGGCTCGTCGGCATCCTCACCAACCGCGACCTGCGATTCGAGACGCGCCTCGAACGGCCGATCGCGGAGATCATGACGCGTGACGACCTGATTACCGTTCCGGTCGGCACCACGCTCGACCAGGCGCAGGACATCCTGCACACCCACAAGGTCGAGAAGCTGCTGGTGGTCGACCACGAGTACCGGCTCAAGGGCCTGATTACCGTCAAGGACATCCAGAAGGCGATCAAGTACCCGTTTGCCTGCAAGGACGACCTGGGCCGGCTGCGCGTCGGCGCTGCCGTAGGGGTCGCCAAGGACACGATCGAACGCGCCGAGGCGCTCGTCGCCGCGCACGTCGACGTGCTGATCATCGACACCGCGCACGGACACTCGGCCGGCGTCCTGGAGATGGTGCGCACACTGCGCCAGAAGTTCCCGGAGGTGGACCTGGTGGCCGGGAACGTGGCCACCGGGGCGGCCACGACCGACCTGATCAGGATCGGCGTCGACGCCGTGAAGGTGGGCATCGGCGCAGGGTCGATCTGCACCACCCGCGTCATCGCCGGCATCGGCGTCCCCATGGTGTCGGCCATTGCCGAATGCGCGCGCGCGGCACGGCCCCACGACATCCCCGTCATCGCCGATGGCGGCATCCGCTACTCGGGCGACATCACCAAGGCCATCGCCGTCGGCGGCAGCACGGTGATGATCGGCAGCCTCTTTGCCGGCACTGACGAGAGCCCGGGCGAGCTGATCCTCTTCCAGGGACGGTCCTTCAAGGAGTACCGCGGCATGGGCTCGATCGGCGCGATGCGTCGGGGCTCCCGCGATCGCTACTTCCAGGACGAGTTCGAGCTGAATGCCGTCACCGGCGAAGGCACCGACAAGCTCGTGCCCGAGGGCATCGAGGGTCGGGTGGCGCACAAAGGCTCGGTCGCGGCGATGGTGCACCAGCTCGTTGGCGGCCTGCGCGCCGGCATGGGTTACTGCGGCTGCCGCGGTATCGAGGAACTGCAGCGCGATGCCCACCTGATTCGCGTGACGCCGGCAGGCCAGCGCGAGAGCCACGTCCACGACGTGATCATCACCAAGGAGTCGCCCAACTACCGCGTCGAGCGGTAAGAGCCGGTCTTCGTCGTTCGCCCGTCGGCTGTCGTTGGCGCTGCAGGCCCGGCTGGGACAGCCGGCCCTACCGGATGTCAGCCGGCAGCTCGCCGTTGGCAGGGCCCGCTCTCCGAGCGTGGCCCAAGGCGACGGCGCCAGGCGTCATCGATCCGCGCTCCGCGGTACCCGATACCCGGAACCCCGCACCCGGTCTAGAATGCGCGACATGTCTCGTCGCCTTCTCCCCTCTCTCGGTTTCTGTCTCCTGGCCCTGGGCGTGGCGGTCTCCGCCACGCAACCTTCGGCCCCGCGCCAACTGCGCATCATCGCCTTCGGGGCGCATCCCGACGATGCGGAGCTCAAGGCCGCCGGTGTGGCTGCGTTGTGGGCCGCACAGGGCCACAAGGTGAAGTTCGTCGCCGCCACGAACGGCGACATCGGCCACTTCTCGCAGGCTGGCGGCCCGCTCGCGATCCGCCGCAACAAGGAAGTGCAGGAGTGCGCCCGAATCCTCGGCATCACCACGGACGTCCTCGACATCCATGACGGCGAGCTCGAGCCCGACCTCGAGACGCGCAAGGTCTTTGCCCGCAAGATCCGCGACTGGCAGGCCGACATCGTCATGGGTCACCGCCCGTACGACTACCACCCGGACCATCGCTACGTCGGTGTGCTGCTCAATGACACGGCCGTCGTCGTCGGGGCCGCGTTCTTCGTCCCCGACACGCCGCCGACCAAGGGCAACCCGATCTACCTGAATTACTCCGACAACTTCGTCGACCCCAAGCCGTTCGAACCGAGCGTGGTCGTCGACATCGATGCCGCCGCCGAGAAGAAGTGGCAGTGCATCAGCGCGATGCCATCGCAGTTCGGCGACGCCGACTCGTGGCAGGGGCGCACGCGGCCCGACGTGCCGAAGGACGATGCCAAGCGCCCGGCGTACCTGCTGGAGCTTGCCAAGCAGCGGACCGCCGCGGTGGCCGACCAGTACCGCGCCCAGCTCATCGCCCGCTACGGACAGGAGCGCGGCTCGAAGGTGAAGTACGCCGAGGCGTTCCAGTTGAACCAGTATGGGCGCCAGGTCCGGCCCGAAGCGCTATCGGAGCTGTTCCCGAAGTAGCGCAGGAGTCGGCCTTCGTCATCCGGCCGTCGGCCGTCGTCAAGGCCGTCGGCCTTCGAATCCGCGGCAGGCGCCCCGGTCCGGGGGCGCCTGCCAATCCCTTTTCATCGACGCACGCTCAGCCACTCCTGCGCGTCCTTCGTGGTGATCTCATGTCTCGAACGTTCCTCGTTGCCTTCGCTGTTGCCGCGCTCGCGTGCGGCGTCGCGGTGTCGGCCACCCAACCCGCCGCATCTCGGCAACTGCGCATCATCGTCTTCGGCGCGCATCCCGACGATGCGGAGTTGCAGGCGGCAGGGGTCGCCGCCCTGTGGGCGGCGCAGGGGCACAAGGTGAAGTTCGTCGCGGCGACCAACGGCGACATCGGCCACTTCTCGCAGGCCGGCGGCCCGCTCGCCATCCGTCGCACCAAGGAAGTCCAGGAATGCGCGCGGATCCTGGGCATCACGACCGACGTGCTCGACATCCACGACGGCGAACTCGTGCCCGATCTCGCCACGCGCAAGACCTTCGCCCGCAAGATCCGCGACTGGCAGGCCGACATCGTCATCGGCCACCGCCGCTACGACTACCATCCGGACCATCGCAATGTCGGCGTGCTCCTCGATGACACGGCCGTCGTCGTCGGGGCGCCGTTCTTCGTCCCCGACACGCCACCGACGCAGGGCAACCCGATCTACCTCAACTCCGCCGATGGCTTCACCACACCGAGTGCCTTCAAGCCGGATGTGGTGGTGGACATCGACGCCGTCGCCGAGAAGAAGTTCGCCTGCATCGCCGCCATGCCGTCGCAGTTCGCCGACGCCGACTCCTGGCAGGGCCGCACGCTGCCGAACATGCCGACCGACGAGGCAGCGCGCAAGGCCTACATCCTCGAGACCGTGAAGGGCTGGCTCGCGTCGGCGGCCGACGAGTTCCGGCCGCAGCTCATCGCGCGGTACGGACAGGAGCGCGGCTCGAAGGTGAAGTACGCCGAGGCATTCCAGCTCAATCAGTACGGCCGGCGGGTGCGTCCCGAGCAGTTGGACACGCTGGTGCCCCGCTGACGCACCGCGAGCGACGACGACCACGGCGCCGAGTGACGGCTAGGCGGGGCATCCGCCCGTGACGGCCGCGCGCAAAACGCGGCGACCTCGCAGCCGAGGGCAATTGGCGACGTGCCTCGATGGCACGTCGTGAGTCGGGGTGACGACGCGCGCGCGATCAGGGTGCGTCGCCGCGCGCACCGCACGACCGGCGAACGACGAGCGGGCACTGCACGAAGATATCGCGTGCAGGACGCTCGGGATGCGCCCGTCGTTCGAGCATGGCCGCCATGGCCGACTCGCCGATCTGCTGCACGGGCTGGTGCATGGTCGTCAGCGGCACGGGCAGCCACGCCGCGTACTCGACGTCGTCCACGCCTGCGAGCCGGATGTCCTCGGGGATCCTGCGCCCGAGCCCGAGCAGCGTGTGCATGAGGCGCGCGGCGCTGCGATCGTTGGCGCAGACGATTGCGTCCGGCCGGTGTCGATCGAGATAGGCGGCGACGGCGGCCCGATCGTCCGGCGCCGGCACGGGCGCCATGAGGGACGTGTCGGCCCCGTGGGTCTCGAGCGCTTCGCGATACCCCGCCCGGCGAGCCCCGATCGTCGACGCGGCGTTCATGGCGCCGAGGAACGCCACGCGTCTGGCGCCCTGCGCAAGCAGATGTTCCGTGATGGCGAAGCCCGTACGGCGATTGTCGATGCCGACGAGATCGTATGGTCCTCGCTTCGGGTATGGGTACACGGAGCGATCGAGGAGCACCACCGGGATGCCCGCCTCGTCGAGCGCCGTCACCACGCGGATGTTTGCCGGGTCGTCAGGGGGCAGGTTCTCGAGTGGCGCGAAGAACACCCCATCGACGCGGCGGGCGACGTACTGCTGCGCACGCGCCCACGTCGACGCGACCCGCGAGCCCGCGGCCCCGTCGCCACCGCCCCACAGGAACGCATGCGGCCGAGCGTCGGGACAGGAAATGAGGCTGCGAACGAGGGGCTCGAAAATCTCGATGTCCGGCAGGTCCGGCACGAGGATGCCGAACGTGCACTCACCGGCATCGGCGCTGGTCAGGCGTCGGACGTAGGTACCGGAACCGACGCGGCGCTCGACGAGCCCCTGTTGCTGCAGGTCGCGCATCGCACGCCCGACGGTGATGCGTGACGCACCGAACCGATCCACGAGTTCGGCTTCGCTGGGCAGGCGCGCGCCGTCCGGGAGCCTGCCAGACCGGATCTCTTCGAGCAGGGCGTCGAACACCACCTGATACTTCGGCAGGGCCGTGGCGCTGCGTGGCATGCGCAGATGCTATGACAATT
>JAEYZV010000573.1 GCA_023427865.1 Acidobacteriota bacterium | reverse complement strand
CGGCCAAGAACGTCGTCCTGTTTCTCGCCGACGCCGGTGGAATCCCGACGATCACGGCAGCCAGCCTCCATGCCACCGGTAGTCCGCGCGGGCTGTTCATCCAGAAGATGCCGAACATCGCGCTGTCCGATACGTCGACGGCCTCCCACATCGTTACCGACTCGGCTGCAGGCATGACCGCGATTGTCACCGGTCAGAAGACCCAGAACGGCGTCATCTCGCAGGCCGCCGATACCGTGCGCGGCAAGGTCGACGGCACCCCGCTCAAGACCATCCTCGAGTACGCCGAGCAGCACGGCCTGTCGACCGGGATCGTGACCAACGATCCGCTGACCGAGGCGACGCCCTCCGCGCTGTATGCGCACGCGAACGACCGCGCGCAGAGTGCGGCGATTTTTCAGCAGGCCTTCACGCCGCGCTTCGGCGACGGCGTTGACGTGATGATCGGCACCGGCCGCGCCGCCATCACCAAGTCATTGGCAGCTGCCGGCACGGACATGGACACGATCGCGGCGCGGACGAAGCGGCCGATCCTGGCGTCGATCGCCGACATTCCCACCGACGCCACCCGCGCCATCGTCGTGCTCGATTCCTCGGCGTTCGATCTCGAGCAGGCGGTTCTCGCCGCACACCGCATCCTCTCGCGCAACAAGAAGGGCTACTTCCTCATGGTGGAGTGCGATACACACACCGACGACGTGCGTGCCGGGCTCGAACGGATGGTGGCGCTCGACAAGACCGTCGCGCGAATGGCCGGAACAGTGGGGAACGACACGCTGCTGCTGTTCACGGCCGATCATTCGTTCGACCTCGCGCTGCGAGGAGGTCGGCTCGGCAAGCCGTTGCTCGAAGGCCTGGAGGCGGAACAGGCCAAGGCGGCGGAGGAGAAGCGCCGCAACATCCGGATCCCGGCGGTGCGCATGGAGGACGGCCACACCGGCGAACCGGTCATGATCGCGGCGATGGGTCCGGGCGCGGAACGGGTCCGCGGCTACATGCTCAACACCGATGTCTTCCGCGTGATGATGCAGGCGTACGGCTGGAAGGTCGACGACGCCGGCAGCGCGAAGGCCGCCCCGCCCGCTCAGGCGGGGCAGCGGTGAGCACAGGAACCACAGGAACGCAGGAGGCAGGAGACAGGAGGCAGGACCAAAGGAGCATGAGCGTAGCGGCCGTTTGAGCCCGCTGCCGCGACGACCCGTCACCCAACCGTGCGACGACTACCGCAGGAAGAAGTGCTTCCGCACTGTCGACGGCGGTGGCGTAGAGGCGCCATCGAGAAGACGTGACCGCCATCTCGGACGTCAACAATCAGCTGACACTCTGGAACGGCGGTCACAACGATCGATCAGGGCCTGCCCTTGCTCACCGCGACGTGAAGGGACCGAGGATGGCCTTCACGCGCATCGATTCGTCGGTGTCCTCGAGGACGAACGCGCGGTAGGTGGCGCCACCCTTGTCCACTCGGATGACGATGTGGCCGCGGGTGCTGGTGATCCGGTCGACCATCGGTCCGATGACCGGTCGATTGGCCTCGCCGAAGTTGGTCGCGAGGATGTCCCGGTCGCCCGGATACAGATCGCGCGACAGCATGCGGTCCACCGTGTCGTGGGCGGGGTGATCGACCGCCCACACCTGCAGGAGCCACAGCCGCGGCTGCAGGGTGGAGACGAAGAAGGGGTTCGTCGAGTCGCGGACGCCGTGGTGGTTGGCCACCGCGACCTCCACCGGGCCGACCGCCTGTGCCACCGCCGTCTCGATGTCCTGCCAGCCAGGCGCGCCGGGTCGCAGCAGTCCCGGGATATCACCGCCCGTGTAGAAGTCGAAGGCACCGTAGCTGACCCGGATGGCGAGGCTGGACTGGTTCTCCGTAGGTAGGTGCACGCCGGACAACGCTGGCCACTTGTCGGGGAAGCGGCTGCGCGTTGCGGTGCCGGCTCCCGTCCACACCTGCCCGTTCACGGCGATGTTGCGCACGACGAACGTCGGGTAGTCGGCCGGCGCACGCCGCAGCGTGATCTGATCGGCACGCCCGGCCTCGAAGCGCTCCATGCGTTCTGGGTTCGCCTTCGCGAAGGCCAGGTAGTAGTCGATGCCCGACGGCGCTGGCGCCTGGCCCTGGGCGTACTCGGGCCAGCCGCGATCGAGCAGCTTCCGAATCGGGACGATTCGCGCCAGATCCGGCATGGCGGCGATGTGATCACGGTGGAGGTGCGACACGAGCGCGTAATCGATCTCCGGCGTCCGGAAGGGCCGCAGCACCTGTGAGACGTAGCGCCCGATCCGCTCGCCGGCAGAGCCAGAGGTCATGGGCACGGGGACGCTGCGAGGATTCGCGGGTGGAAAGCCGTCGTCGCCGGCGTCGAACTGCAGGGAGGTGCCGTCTGGCAGGACCAGCAGGGCGGCATCGCCGCGACCGGTGTTGATGAGGTGAATGTCGAGAGTCCCGGCTTGCCACGGCGGCAGCGGCGCCCCCACGGATTGCGCGTGCGCCGGCACGGCGCCGAACACGGCCATCACCCACAGGACACTCATGTACCACTGACGCATGCTGACAGTTCCTCCAAGCCCGGTGGCGCCATCGCTGTCCGGCCGTGTGAGACGAGTGCCGTGGGTGCGGAGCGGAAGTGAGGACTTGACGCTTCCGCGCAGGAACGCGGCTGGCATGTGCGCGCGATCTCTGGCGCCACACACACGGCCAAGTCGGTAGCGTGCGGATGATAGCGCAACTGATCGCCGGCTCACGCGCGGCGAAGAGCGACGTACTGATTGGACCAGGCGGCATCGACGCGCCTTGCCACGTCATGCGAGATGGAGATCACGTCCGCGACGACTGCCAGACCGCCCGCCGCGGCCACCAAGGCGAGCGCCGGACGACTGATACCGGGTGAACCCGGGGCTCGCCTTGCCAGCCGCGTGCAGCCCGCGGTAGTGCAAGTCGTCACTCGAGATCCTCGATCTCTCGGCGGCCTTCGGGCATCTCCAGTTCGAGGCGACGGTTCAGGAAACGGTACGTGGCCCTCACGCACCGGCGGGTCGTGCTCGTCAGTCCACGGCGTCGTCTCGGCGGTCCATGCCCCCTCAATGTCCTCGACTCTCGGTTCTGTTCGTGACGAAACCCATGGCGTCGCCCGAACATGTGAGTGGCGGCTCGACTTCTTCGCGAGCTCGCCTGCAGGCATGACGGCTGCGCTAGCCGACCGCTGACAGGGGGCAATCGCCTGCCGCTGCTTTCCGGTCGCAGCGTGATCGGGCGGGGACATTCCGGAGCAGACGAACGCACCAGACGCCGCGGTAGTCGCTCAAGTGACGGCGTGGCAGCGAGATGGCGTCATCGAGAGGCAGGGATTCGTCCCTTGGACGCTCACTCGCTTTCGCGCCGACACGGGCATTCCACGCGGCGCGCTCAGCGAAATCGGCTCGTGACGTTGTCGCCCGGCACCGACCTCGGGGCGCCGGTGCCCCGCACAGAGGGGACCAGGTCACTATTCGGGCAACGGCTGAAAATCGCCAGGCCTTGAGAGCTGCAAGTCTCTCAGGTGCAATGACTTAGGCTGGCTGGGAGGCAGGGATTCGAACCCTGTCGCGGTAGTCTCTGTAATTATTGACGGCGCTCGACTTTTGGTCACAAGGCTTTGCGTCCCAACGACTTCCGTCGTCCGCCCCAGTCCGCCGCGGTTCCGTGGGATGCGCTCGGTTCCGCCCCGGTCGGGGAGAAATAGGGGAGACGGCAAGCCGCGGCTTCGTCATTGGCTCGTTGGGGGGCCATGACTGCGC
>JAEYZV010000383.1 GCA_023427865.1 Acidobacteriota bacterium | reverse complement strand
CCCCGATCTTCGTCGGCGGCATCGTGCGCTGGATCGTCGAGCGCGCCACCGGCGCCCGCGAGGAGTCCGAGGTGAGCGCGGGCACGCTCTTCAGCTCAGGCCTCATCGCCGGCGGTTCGATCGCCGGCATCTTCTACGCAGTGCTCTACGGTTCGCGGGAATACATGCCGGCAGCGCTCCGCGTCGAGGACGCGCAGGAGAGCCTCGGGCGCATCCCGCTGCTGCACGAAGGGCTCACGGGCCACCTCGTTGGCCTGGCCGTCTTCCTGGTGCTCGGCGTGATCCTGGCGCGCGTGGGACGCCGACGGGTCAACTGAGGAGCCCCGGGCGGCGTCAACAGTTGCATATGCTCGCACGCACCCTGCTGGCCGCGTCCCTCGTCGCCGTCGCGCTGGCGCCAACCGGGTTGCGCGGCGACGGCGGCCTCTCCACGGAAGCAGCCGGCGCCCGGCCCGTCGCTGCCGTGCAGATCCGCGCGGAGCCATCGACGGGACGCCGCGCCACGACGCTGGACGCGCTCGCGACGTACCCCGGCTTCTACCACCTCCAGCCCGTGCGGGTCCGCGCCCGGCTCGTGACCGACCAGGTCGGCACGGCGCTGTTGAGCGGGCAGACGCGCCTGCTGACGGTTGGCGACGAGGCGCTCGGCCAACGCGATGGCGACGTCGAGGTGAGCGGCGTGTTCCTCGACGTCGGCCGGCTGACGCAGGAAGACCCGCGCGTGTCGCAGTTCCGCCTCGTGGAGATGGCGCAGAAGGTCCTCCAGCGCGAGTGGCCGGCGCAGGGCGAGCTGCCCGTGCTCGCGGTGAGCGACATCGAATCGGCCGAGCCATTGGCGGCGGCATCCGTGCGTACGCTGGCGCTCGATCCGATGCGGTACGACGGGCAGACGGTGACGGTGGCCGGCCGATTTCGTGGCCGCAACCTGTTCGGTGACCAACCCGCGTCGCCGCGCCGCAGCAGGCACGATTTCGTGCTGCAGCTTGCCGATGCCAGCGTCTGGGTGGTCGGCCGCGAGCCGAAGGGGCCGGGCTTCGACCTCGACGTGGAGGCACGGGTAGATACCGGTCGCTGGCTCGAGGTGGAAGGCGACGTGCGCAGCGCCAACGGGCTCGTGTGGGTCGAAGCGATTGCCATCCGCCCGTCGCGGCCGGTCTCCGAGACGGATCCTGAATAGACGACCGCCGCGCCTGTGCAGATGCCGCCGCCCCAGGTGATCTTCAGCACGCCGACGGCCGGTGAAGTGGACGTGGCGCCCGACGCACGCGTGCGCATCCAGTTCTCCCGCGACATGACGCCGGCGTCGTTCGACGGCAGGGTGAGCGTGCGATACGACGAGCAGGAAGCGGTCGAACGCGGCATCCCCCTCGGAAACCCGCCGGCATTCACCACGAGCTACGACGCGGGACGGCGCGTGCTGGAACTGAAGTTCGGCGGTCCCTTCGATCGCTTCCGCACGGTGATCATCGGGTTGGGTGAGGGGATCACCGCATTCGACAAGCAGCCGCTGGCCCCGCACGAACTGCGCTTCACCATCGGCGGGTAGGCGCTTCGCCCCGCGCCAGTGCTCGTGCAAGGCGGCGGCCTCCCCCCTGCGACGCACGCGGATTTCATTGCGCGTCCGAAGACGCGACGCCTACGCCCGTCTTGCTGACGCGCGAGCGGCGTCGTCGAGCAGTCGCGCCACCGCGTCGCGAACGCGCTCGGCGAGATCATTGCGATCGTCGATCTGCAATCCCGTCGTTTCGATGGGCGGGCCGAAGTGGACCCGCACCGTCGTCGGCCAGATGAGCGGGCTGCCCGGGCGCATGGCGCGCGCGGCGCCGTAGATCGCCGTCGGCACGACCGGAGCCTGGGCCTTGATCGCCAGGACGAAGGCGCCCTTCTTGAACGGCAGCAGCGCACCCGTGCGGCTCCGGGTACCTTCAGGGAACATCAGCAGGGAGTTGCCCGCCTGTACGCCCTGCGCGGCGCGATCGATGGCCTGGGTGGCGCGTTCGCGGTTCTCACGCTCGATCGGCACGAAACCGACGACATCGAAGCCGCGGCCGAGGATCGGCAGCTTGCGCAGCACGGCCTTGTAGACGACCTTCAGCCGCGGCGTCAGGCCGCGCAGCACGGCGAAGAGAATGGGCGGCTCGATGTTGCTGGCGTGGTTGACCGTGTAGAGCGCCGCGCGCTGGTACTGGATGTGCTCGCCCCCGGCGACGATCGTGCGGATGCCGAGGATGCCGAAGGCGATGCGGACGCAGGTGATGCCCAGCACGATGAGGTGCGTCTGCCAGCCGGTGACGATGCCGATGACGAGCGCCGGCGTGCCGATGACGACGATGTACGAGACGACGAAGACGTAGGCGAGGACGGTGCGGAGTGCGGTGAGCAGCGTGAACACGGGGCGTGGCGGTTGGGGGCGTTGGACCCGGCAGGGCGCACTCTACGCGAAGAGCCCGGCCACCTTGCGGTTACCGGGCTCCGCGGTTTCTCGAAACGCTCTGAACTGGACTAATTTCCGCTGAGCGCGCGGCGTGCCGTCGCCCTCGTGGCGGTGGCCACCTTGGGCGAGGCGACCTTGGCGGCAATCGCCACCGCAGGGCGGCGGGCCGCAGCGGCGCTCTCGTCCTTGACCTTGAAGCAGCGACACAGGGCCTCGTCGACGAGGGTCTCGACGCCGGTCATCGGCTGATGAGTGACTTCCGAGATTTCGGAGATGACGAGGAAGCGGGCGCGGTCGAGCATGCGCTTCTCGCGGAAGGAGAGGTTCTTCGACTTGCTCAGGTACATCAGGCTCTTCAACACCTCGACGACGTCGTAGATGGAGCCCGTGCGCATGCGATCCGAATTGTCCTTGAAACGTCCCTTCCAGTTCTGGTGACTGTCGATGTTGCCGTCGGACAGCAAACCGTACAACCTCTGAATCTCCTCGTCGCACACCGCGCGACGGAGGCCGACGCTATCCACATTGTTGACGGGCACGAGCACCGTCGTCTCGTTCGCGACCATGCGCAATTGGTAGAAATCGCACACAGTCCCCAGAATCGTCTTGGTCTCGATCCGTTCGACAACACCGAGGCCATGATTCGGGTAGATGACCTTGTCACCGACCTGAAATG
>JAEYZV010000352.1 GCA_023427865.1 Acidobacteriota bacterium | reverse complement strand
GGGCAGGGCCCGGCGGCTACGGAAAGGGATGTGGCGCCGTGCGGCGGCGGACGGGGACCGCCCGCTCCACGTGGCTGCGCGGGACGAACGTGGAGTGGATGCGCATGCGAATCATCGTGTTCGTCGTGGCGCTGCTGCAGGCGGCGGTTGCGTCGGCCGCACTGCGGGCGGGCGTGGCGCGCGTGGACATCACGCCGGCAGAACCGATGGCCATGTACGGCTACGCGAACCGGCGCTGCGGCCCGGTCGCCACCGGCACGCACGACCCGCTGCAGGCCAAGGTGCTCGTGCTCGAATCGACCGGCACGCGCATGGCCATCGTCACGCTCGATCTCGGCAGCATGGTGTCGGAACGGCTCCGCGACGAAGTGGCGACGAAGCTGCAGATTCCCGTGCTGCTGCAGGCGGCCTCGCACACGCACTCCGCCCCGGCATTCCTGCCGTACGGCAGCGCACCGGCCACGAGCGACTCGGCCCGGGCGTACCTCTCCGCGCTCGAAGCGAAGATCTTCGAGGCGATCGCCGAGGCGTCACGCGCGATGGTGCCAGCCACGCTCAGTGTCGCGCGGGGCTCGCTGCAACTCGGGTACAACCGGCTGCTGCCCCGTGACGATGGGCGGTCGCGCGCACTGTTCGACAACCTCGAACGCATCCCGTACGGGCCGGTCGATCCCGAGTTCGTGCTGCTTCGCGTGGACCGCGTGCGCGAGGCACCCTCCACGGCCCGCGACCTGGCCCCAGCGTCGGGCGCGAGTGGTCCTGCCGCCGATGCCGAGTCGCCGCTGGCGCTGCTGGTGCACTATGCGACGCACGCCGTCGTGCTCGGCCCCACCAACTGCAAGTACTCGGCCGACTTTCCCGGCGTATTGCAGTCGGAGGTGGAGGCGGTGCTCCCCGGCAGCCAGGTGATGTTCGTGCAGGGAGGCGCCGGCGACGTCAACCCGCTGTTCATGGCGCGAACCGGCGACGAGACGCGGGACTTCGGCGTCGTCCAGAAGATGGGCGAGACGCTGGCTGCCGAAGTCGTGACCGCAAGCCGGCGCGCGACGGCGATCACCGGCAGGACGCCAGGCATCGCGTCACGCAGCGAGGTGCTGACCGTGAAGGACCGGTGGGATCCGGCCCGCACGATCGACATCGGGATCACCACCGTGCTCATCGATGGCGCGGTGGCCATCGCCACGTTCCCGGGTGAGGCGATGCACCGCCTGCAGCGGGAATGGAAGGC
Source organism: Acidobacteriota bacterium (assembly GCA_023427865.1). Lineage (GTDB taxonomy): Bacteria > Acidobacteriota > Vicinamibacteria > Vicinamibacterales > Vicinamibacteraceae > Luteitalea. The sequence continues at coordinate 1,958 of JAEYZV010000352.1, read as the reverse complement.
GCGCGCCGACGTCGCCGTGCCGCTGTTCTACGGCTACACGTACACCGCCGGCGGCACATGGGCGGGCTACATCCCCGACCTGCGATCGGCGGCGCGAGGCGGCTACGGCGCCGACGCGAGCACGCGCGTCGAGGTCGGCACGGGCGAGCGCCTCGTCGAACGGCACCTGATCAACCTGTACGCGCTGCTCGGCATGTGGATGGACAAGCCCGGACGGCCGTAGGCAGGTAACAGGTCAACAGGGGTCAGGTAACAGGGGGGCAGGGGCCAGGTAACAGGCGCCCTGTCACTCACGCCACGACGGGCGCGGCGAACGCAGGGCTCGTGACGAGGGCGGCGGCGCCGCGCAGGCGCGGGTGATCGGCGAGCGGGACGATCACGATCTCGCAATCGGCCGCTTCCGGGATCAGCGCTGCCTGTCGCATCGCCTCGCGCACCGCCGGCAGCGCGATGTCCCAGCCCTCGGTGATCTCGCCGCTCATGTAGATGCGCACCGGCTCGACGGCCTTCATGACCATCGCCAGGCCGCGACCGAGGAAGGCGCCCGTCTCGCGCAGGGTCTCGACGGCGCGGGGTTCTCCGGCATGCGCGCGCTCCACGATCGTCGACATCGTGACGGCCCGCGATTCGGCCACGCGCGGCCACGATGGATCGCTGCCCAGGTAACGCGCCACCGTTGCGGCCACCGAGACGTAGGCCTCCCAGCAACCGCGGCGCCCGCACGCGCACCGCGGTCCCTCCATGCTCAGCGGAATGTGGCCGAACTCGCCGGCGCTGTTGCGCGCGCCGCGCAGTAGCTGCCCGTTGACCGCAATCCCGACGCCGACACCGTCCGAGGCATTCACGAAGGCGACGGGCCCTTCGCCCTGCTCTGCGCCGCGCACCGCCCAGACCTGCGCCAGCACGCAGGCCTTCACCGAGTTCTCGACCGACACGGGCAGGTCCAGCGCCTCCTCGAGCGGCTCACGGAGATCGACGTCCTGCCAGCCGAGGGTCGGCGCCGTACGTAAGCGTCCGCGCACGGGATCGACGATGCCGGCAATCGCCACGCCGAGGCCAAGGCATTGCCCGACCTCCGGGTGGGTCGCCAGGAGCGTCGTGATGCGCGCGACGAGCTCCCGCACGAGCGCCTGCGGATCGGATGGCGTCTCGAGCTCCTCCATCGGCAGCAGCGGGTGACCCAGCGGATCGGTCACCTGTACCAGCGTGCGGCTCGCGCTGATGTCCACCGCAATCACGCAGCGCTGGCGCGTCTCGATGTACAGGTGTTGCGGCTTGCGGCCCCGCTTGCTCTCGCCCTTCGCGCCTTCGAACAACTGCCCCGTGTCGATCAGGTCCTGCACGATGCGGCTGATCGCCCCTCGACGCACGCCCATGAGGCGCGCGAGTTCGGCGCGGCTGATCGGCTGCCTCGTGCGCACGAGATTCAACGCGATCTGCCTGTTGATCTCGCGGGACGTGCCGCGATGGGCGATGCGGAAGTCGGTCGGATCGATGCGGCGCATGCGGAACCCCCGGAAAGGCGGGCACGCGCGGTGACCGTCGCACGGCGCCTCGTGGGCGCGTGGGCGGTACGCGGGCGCCATTCCCAGGGTGCGGCGATTATGGGCCAGAATGGGACAATTGTGGCAATGGAACGTCGGAAGGCCCTTGTCGCCCCCGGCAAGGGTGGTGGGCGCGCAAGCCGCGGCAGTCGCCAGGGACTGGTCACGCTGGGACTTGCCGCGGGTCTGGCGGGCGCCATCGCGTGGCCACCCGCGACCATGTCCAGACTGCATGCACAGGTGACGACGCCCGGCGCCCGGACGCCAGCTACGCCGGTCGGGAGCGCCGATGCCCTCGAGCAGGCCGAAGCGCTCGTGGCACGTGCCGACACCCTTGACGGCCCGGATCCGGCCGCGCGGGATGCCCTGCGCGACATCGCGCGTGCACTCGGCACCCTCGGCGCCGACCCGCCG
>JAEYZV010000350.1 GCA_023427865.1 Acidobacteriota bacterium | reverse complement strand
GGCCGCCGTTTCGGTCCGTAGCGGCCGGGCCTGGCCCTACGCGTCAGCGACGAGGTTTGCGCGGCGGTTTGCGCGCGCCGGCCCACTCGCGCCGCATCTCGGCGATGCCTTCCATGTACACCGCCGCCTTCTCGCGGTCCTCGTCGCAGGTGAGCTGCTTGAACAGGTCGATGGCGCGGACGAAGTCGTCGCCGATCGTGCCCGCCGTCGCGTTGAAGTAGATCGTGCGCAGTTGCTCGAGCGGCGTCATGGGCGGCTCCGATTCCGCCGCAGCGTCGATTGCAGGTGCTCCAACGGAAGGCAGTTCAGCACGTCGTCGCTGGTGAGCCACGCGCGCCGCGCCGTGAAGGTGGCCCAATGCAGGTGCTCGAAGCCCGCCACGCCGTGTGCGTCGCTGGAGATCACGATCTTCGCGCCGCGATCGCGGGCCAGGCGTGCGTGCGCGTCGTGCAGGTCGCGGCGGTGCGGCTGCCCGTTGATCTCGAGTGCCACGCCAAGCCGGGCGGCGGCAGCGATCACGGCCTCGACGTCGAGTGCCGACGCCTCGCGACGCAGCAGCATGCGCCCCGTCGGGTGGCCGAGGATGTCCACCCATGGACATTCGAGTGCGCGCAGGACGCGTTCGGTCATGCGCTCGGGCTCCTGCGCCAGCGCGGAGTGGACCGAGGCAACCACCACGTCGAGTTGCGCCAGGCAGTCGTCGGCGAGATCCATCGTGCCGTCCGCGCGGATGTCGCACTCGATGCCGGCAAGCAGCGTGATGCCCTCGAGTTCCCTGTCGAGCGCGCGAATCGCCGCGGCGTGTTCAAGCGCGCGCCGCTCGTCGAGGCCATTGGCCATCGCGAGCGCCTGGCTGTGATCGGTGATCGCCAGGTACGTGAGGCCGGCCTCGCGTGCCGCGACGGCCATCGCCCTGATCGTGTCCCTGCCGTCGGTCGCCGTGGTGTGGCAGTGGAGATCGCCGCGGAGATCACCGCGATCGACGAGCGCTGGCAAGCGGCCATCGCGCGCCGCCTCGAACTCCCCACGGCACTCGCGCAGTTCCGGTGCCATCCACGGCAGGCCGAGCGCTTCGTAGATGCCCGCTTCCGTGTCGCCCGCGACTCGCGTGTCGTCGTCGACGCGAAACAGGCCGTACTCGTTCAACTTCAGCCCGAGCCGGAGCGCGCGATCGCGCAATTCGATGTTGTGTGCCTTGCTGGCGGTGAAGTACTGGAGGGCCGCGCCGCGTGACTCGGGCGGCACCAGCCGCAGGTCGGCCTGCAGCCCCTTCGCGAGTCGCACGCTGCTCTTCGTCGGCCCCTGGCCGAGGACGCGTTCGACACGGCCGAAGCCGACGAAGTGGTCCATCACCTGCGGCGGCGCGCTCGTCGCCAGCACGTCGAGGTCGCCGCATGTCTCGGCGCCTCGCCTGAGGCTGCCGACGAGGTCGAAGGTCGCGTCGGGGCACGCGGCTCGCAGGTGCGTCAGCAGCGCGTGAGCCTGTTGCCACACCTCGGACGCGAGATACCGTCCCGCAAACGCCTGGTGATCCTCGATGGCCTTGCGCAGCGCGGCTTCCTTGCCCGCGCCCATGCCCTTGACCGCGCGGATCCCGCCGCTGGCCAACGCCTGCTTCAGATCGTCGATCGACCCGATGCGGAGTTCCCTGTACAGCAGCGCGGCCGTCTTCGGTCCCACGCCCTGCAGGCGCAGCACATCGAGCAGTCCGGCCGGGAACTCCGCGGCGAGCTCCCTGTGGAACGACGACCCGCCGGTCTCGACGAGTTCGGTGACGCGACCCGCGATGTCCTTGCCGATGCCCGGCAGCGCACGCAGGTCGGCGGCAGACAGCCCGGCCACGCGCTCCCCGCAGTCGCGCACCACCTGCGCGGCGTTGCGATACGCGCGTACCTTGAACGGGTTGTCGCCCCGAATCTCGAGCAGGTCGCCGATCTCGGCGAGGACACGGGCAATGGCGACATTTTCCACGGCGGCGCTGGACCGGCGACGCCGGCCGGTGCGAAGGACCGGCTCATTATAATGACCCCTCGACGTGTCTCGGGCACGCCCCTTCGATCGAGATGACGCAGCGCGAACGACGACGCACGGTGGGCCAGCTGTTGCTGGCGGGATTCCACGGACACACGATCCCCGTCGAGTTGCGATCCCTGGCACGCGAGTTCGATCTCGGTGGCCTCATCTTCCACGCCCGCAACGTCGCCGAACCCGCACAGGTCGCCGACCTCGCCCGCCAGGCGCAGGAGCTCTCGAAGACGGCGCCGGTGTGGGTCGCCCTCGGTGAGGCCGGCGGAGGTGTGCAGCCGGCGCTCACGGCATGGCCCGTGCCGGCCACGCTCGGTCGCGCTGACGACCTGGCGCTCACACGGCGCTTCGCTCGGGCCCTCGCGCGCGAACTGCGTGCGATGGGTGTGACTTTCGCGCTCGGGCCACGTCTCGACCTGCTCCCACGCAGCGCCGACGCGCGGATCGGTGAGCGTGCGCTTTCCGATGATCCAGCCACCGTGGCGCGTCACGCGGTCGCGGTGATCGAGACACTGCGCGAGCAGGGCCTGCCGGCGTGTGCCGGGCAGTTCCCGGGGAGCGGAGAGGCCACCACGCATTCGAAGGACGAGCTGGCGATCGTCGACTTGCCGCCCGACCGCCTCGAACGTGTCGAGTGGGTGCCGTTCATGGCCGCCATCGAGGCGGGCGTCGACGCGGTCACGATCGGTCATCTCCTCGTGCCGAGCCTGGACGAGCGTGATCCGGCCACCTTGTCGCGCGCGATCGTCACCGGGAGGCTGCGGGAGCAGCTCGGTTTCGCCGGCGTCGTCCTCACCGATGACATGGATCACGCGGCGATCGCGGCGCGTCTGGAGCCCGGCGAAGCAGCCGTGCGCGCACTCGCCGCAGGGTGCGATGGCATCGTGCAGTGCGGCGGTGATGTGGATCGCCTCTGCGCCGCGATCGAGGGCATCGTCCGCGCGCTGGAGGAGGAGTCCCTGCGCGCCGCCCGCGTCGACGACGCGCTGAAGCGCCAGTACGCCTTGAAGACGCGCTATCTCTCCGCCGACGCCCGGCGCCTGGCACCGAAGGTGCCGGCGCTTCGCGAGGTGATCGGGTCGGCAGAGCATGCGGCGATCGCCGAGCGGATGCGGCAGTTCGCGTGACGGGCGTCCGTCCCTTCGTCCGTCCGAGAGCGTTGCGCCGAGGGGACCGCGTGGCGCTGGCGACGCTCGCGAGCCCTTCGATCCCGTCCGATCTCGAGTTGGCGGCCGACGAGCTCCGCGCGCTCGGCTTCGAGCCGGTCGTCCTGCCTCCGGCTGCGGGCCCAAGCGCGCCGTACGTATCCGGAAGCGGCGCGGCGCGCGCGGCGCAGTTGCAGTCGGCCCTTGGCGACGGAAGGATCGCGGCGGTGATGGCGTCGCGCGGGGGCTACGGCTCCGCGCAGCTGCTGCCGTTCCTCGACCTCGACGCGATTCGCAGGGCGAGGACGCTGCTCGTGGGTTACAGCGACATCACGGCGCTGCTCGACGTGGTCACCGGGCACGCCGGCCTCGTCACCATCCACGGACCGATGGCCGAGGGCCGGCTCGCGCGCGGTGCCGCGGCCTACGACCGTGACGCTTTCCTCCGAACGGTGTGCGAGCCCGAGCCGATTGGCGTGGTGTCGACGCCGACGGCAGCGGTGCTGCAGCCGGGCACTGCGCAGGGCGTGCTGCGTGGCGGCACGCTGACCCAGGTCGCCGCGCTGCTCGGCACGCCATGGGCGTTCACCGCCCGCGAGCCGACGATTCTCTTCCTCGACGACGTGAACGAGCGGCCGTATCGGATCGACCGGCTTCTCTGGCAGCTGCGCCTGGCGGGGGTGTTCACGCACGTCACCGGGGTCGTGTTCAACGAGCTGCCCGGGTGCGACGAGCCTGGCGGCAGGGTGTGCGCACACGACGCCGTGCGTCACGCGCTCGACGGCTTTGCCGGTCCCATCGTGACGGGCGTGCCGAGCGGCCACACCGTGGGGACGATGCTGACGCTGCCGTTCGGCGTGCGTACGACCGTGGAGGCGTCGGGAGAGGTACGGCTGTGCGTCGACGAGGCCGCGGTCCAGGGATGAAGCGCTCCAGAATTCAGGGGGCGCATGCGCCGCCGCGGTGGAGGAAGCGTGCCTGACGTCACGATCGACTTTCTCGGTGACGGCGCCCTGTGCGTGCGCGCGCTCGACCATGCGCCGCTGGCGGCGAATGCGCGCGTGCACCGGATTGCCGAGGCGTTGCGACGGCGGCGCGTTCCAGGCATCCGTGACGTCGTGCCCGGCATGCGTGATCTCGTCGTGCACGTCGACAACCGCCGGGCCGGGTGGGCCGACGTCGAGGCGGCGGTCAGGGCGGCGGCCATGACTTCGAGCGCCCCGACAACGCCTGACGTCGATTCGACCGGCACCGAGGCAGCGGTCGTCGAGATCCCGATCGTGTACGGCGGTGAAGCGGGCCAGGACCTCGCCCACGTGTCGTCGGTGTGCGGGCTCGATGCCGAGGAGGTGTGCCGGCGCCATGCGGCCGTCGAGTACGTGGTGTGCTTCACCGGGTTCCTGCCGGGATTCCCGTACCTCGGTCTGATCGACCCCGCGCTGCGCCTGCCGCGGCGCGCCACGCCGAGGCCGCGCGTTCCTGCCGGCGCCGTCGCCATCGCCGGTGACTACTCCGGAATCTACCCGACGAGCAGCCCCGGCGGCTGGCATCTCATAGGTAAGACCGACGCAACGCTTTTCGAGCTGGACGCCGATCCGCCGGCGCGCCTGGCGCCTGGGAGGCGGGTGCGATTCGTGCCCGTGCAGCGACTCGGGATGGCCCACTCATGAGCCGCACGCTGTTGCTCGTGCGCGGTGGATTGCACGCCACCGTGCAGGACGGCGGCCGCTGGGGCTACCAGCACCTCGGCGTTCCTGTCGGCGGCGCGCTGGATCTGGAGGCCCTGCAGCGCGCAAACACCCTCGTCGGCAACGCGCCGGAGGAGGCGGGGCTGGAGATCACGTTGACGGGCTGCGCGCTGCGCACGAGCGCCGACGTCCACGTCTCGGTCACGGGCGCGCGCTTCGACCTCCATGTCGAGGGGGGAGAGGGCGGCCACGATCGTCTGTCCGGTCCCGTACCGATGGACACGGCGCTCGTGCTGCGTCGGGGCGCCACGCTCGTCATGGGCGAACGGCATGCGGGGGCGCGAGCATACGTCGCGGTGCGCGGTGGGTTCGACCTGCCGTGCGTGCTCGGGAGCCGGAGCGCGTGGCCGCTGCTGCCCCGACGCGGTGCGCTCCCTGACGGCGCCGAGTTGCGCATCGCCGACCGTGCCGTCGCCCCCGCCATGACCGTGAGCATTCCCGGGCGTACGTACACCGACACGCTGCGCGTGCTGCCGGGTCCGGAAGCATCAGGCGACGCGGACGTGCTCGCGGCGCTCTGCACCGGACGCGGCTATCGCATCGCCTCGTCTGCCAGCCGGATGGCCTATTCGCTCGAGGACGGCCCGGTCGTGCCGTTGAGTGCGCCGCAGCGCGCCTCGTCCGGTACCGTGACCGGGGCAATCCAGATTCTGCCGTCGGGGCTGCCGATCCTGCTGATGGCAGAGCGGCAGACGACCGGGGGCTATCCGGTGGCGGCGGTCGTGATCACCGCGGACCTGCCCGACGCGGCGCAACTGCCGCCTGGGGCGAGGGTCACGTTCGTCCGCTGCACGCGGGAAGAAGCGTTCGAGGCACTCGGTTACGCGCGCAAGGAGAGCGGGACATGACGCAACGACGGCGCGACGCATGCGTGACGGCACTGCGCGCGGCACTTCCCTCGGCGGCGATCGAGGTGGATGCGCCATTGGCGCGTTTCACGACGATGCGCGTCGGTGGTCGGGCGGACATCCTGGTGACGGCCGCGGCAGCGGCAGACATCCTGGCGATCGCCGCCGTTGCGCGGGTGCACGACTTGCCGCTCAGCGTGCTCGGCGGCGGCTCCAACGTGCTGGTCGCCGATGCCGGCATTCGTGGCGTCGTGCTTCGCGTCCATGGCGGCGACGTGCACCTCGAAGGCGCCGACGCCGTCCGCGCCGATGCCGGCGTGATGATCAACGGGCTGGTCCGCTGGCTCGCCGGGCGCGGTCTCGCCGGGCTCGAGGCCTGGGCGGGCACTCCCGGCACCGTTGGCGGCGCCATCTGCGGCAACGCGCACTTCCAGGGGCGCCTGATCAGCGAACACGTCCGCGAGGTGCGCGTGTTGCAGCCCTCGGGGCAGGTCGTCGACGTGCCCGCAAGCGGGATGGCATTCGGCTACGACCGGAGTCGCATCCAGGGCTCGGACGAGATCGTGCTCTCGGTGCTGTTCGCGGTGACACCTGGCGCCGACCCCGAGGTCCTGCGGCGACGCGCGCGCTCGTCGCTGGCCTTTCGCAAGGGCACGCAGCCGCTGCATCAGGCAAGCGCCGGCTGCATCTTCCAGAATCCGGCCGAGGATGCCCTCGTGCCTCACGGCGTTCCGCGCTCCGCTGGCGCGTTGATCGATCGCTCGGGGCTGAAGGGCGCCACCGCCGGCGGCGCGCAGGTGTCGCCGCTGCACGCCAACTTCATCGTCGCGGCGCCGGGATCGCGCGCCAGTGACGTCCGCGCGCTGATCGAGCGGTGCCGTGACGCCGTGCGGCAACGCACAGGCGTGCGGCTCGCCGAGGAAATCGTGTACCTGGGCGAATGGACGCCCGTAAAGGAAGGCGACCGCTGACATGTCCGTACTGCACGTAGAGGGCGGCCGGCCACTCTCTGGCGTCGTCACCGTCGGGGGCAACAAGAACGCGGCATTACCGCTGATCGTGGCGTCGCTGCTCACCACCGAGCCGGTCACACTCCATAACGTGCCCCGCATCCGCGACGTGGATGTGCTCCTCGATCTGATTGAGGCCCTTGGCAGTGCTGTCGAAGGGCGCGGTACCGGGACGCTCGTGCTGCGGGGTCCTGACCGCCCGGGCACGACGCCGGATCCGACGCTCGTCGGCCGTGTGCGCGCCTCGATGCTGCTCATGGGCCCGATCCTGGCTCGGCGCGGCGAGGTGCAGCTCGCCCCGCCGGGCGGCGACTTCCCGTCACGCCGCACGCTTTCCACGCACGTCCAGGCGCTCACGGCGCTTGGTGCGCGGCAGGTCGACGGTGCCGCCCATGCGTTCGAGGCACCGTCCGGACTCGTGGGCGCGTCGTTCTACCTCGACGAAGCATCGGTTACCGCCACGGAACTCGCGGTGCTCGCGGCGGTGACCGCGCAGGGCCTCAGCGACATCCGTCACGCCGCGACGGAACCGCACGTGGTGGAACTCTGTGAGCTGCTCGTGGCGATGGGAGCGCAGATCGAGGGTGCAGGCACGTCGCGACTGCAGATCCACGGCGTCACGAGGCTGCATGGCGCCGAGCACACACTGCGCGGCGACTACATCGAAGCCGGTACATGGGCGGTGATTGGCGCCGTCACCATGGGTTCCATCGACGTCCGTGGCGCCGAGGCCACCGACATGGAACCCATCGTCGCGGTCCTGCGGCGGATGCAGGTCCCTTGCGAGGTGGACGGCGGCCGGGTCCAGGTGACGCCCGGACGCTGCGTCGCAGCGCGGCGTCTCGTCACCGGGCTCTGGCCCGGCTTTCCCTCCGACATGGTCAGCCTGTTCACGGTGCTCGCCACCCAGGCCCAGGGCCACACGCTGATCCACGACTGGATGTACGAGTTGCGCCTGTTCGCGCTCGAGCAGTTGAGCGGCATGCATGCCGACATCTTCCTGTGCGATTCGCATCGCATGGTCGTGACCGGACCGACACCGCTTCGTGGACGGCACCTGGACACGCGCGACCTGCGATCGGGGATGGCGCTGATTGCGGCAGCACTCGCGGCACGGGGGGAGAGTCGCGGGGGACCGCTCGAAACCGTCGAGCGCGGCTACGCCGACGTGGTGGAACGGCTCACCTCCCTCGGCGCCCAGGTGGCGCGCGAGCCGTAGGCGAACGCGGGGCCCGTCGGGCAAGGCCCGACGGCTACGAACGGTCCGGTCTCGGTACGTAGCCGTCGCCCCCTTGGCGACGGTCCTCCTCGCGCTCAGATTGGCGGCTCGGGCGGCGGTGGCGTGGGACGCGGCGTCGGCTGGGGCGCCTGCGGCTCGGGCGTCGGCGGCAGCTGCGGGAACGCCGGCGGCGCGTCCTGCTGATCCGGTTGCGGGACCGGCCTGATCGGCACCGGCGTGATCGTCGCGGGCTCGAACCCCCCGGGGCCGCCGCTGCGTCCGGCGAGAAACGGCCGGAGGTCCTCTTCGGACAGGTCCAGCACGCGGATGATGCGCGGCGTGAGCATCAACACGACGTCGGTCTGCTGAGACTCGCGCTCGTTGCTCGCGAAGATCTTGCCGACGACGGGGATGTCGCTCAACCCGGGCACACCCCTGATGACCGTGCGCTCGTTGTCGCGGATGAGCCCGGCGAGCAGGTTGGTCTCGCCATCGCGCAGCCGGATCGTCGTGGTGATCGAGCGCGTGGCGAACGTCGGCAGACCGGAGTAGCCGGTGCCCGACAGGCTGCTGACCTCGATCTTCACCGCCAGGCTCACGTCGTCGTTGTGATGGGCGCGCGGCGTGATGTCGATGTTCACGCCCACGTTGCGGTAGGTGAAGGACGTGATCGGCTGCTGGTTCACGCCGCCGGTCGCAATCGGCGCAAAGGTCACCTGCGGCACCGGCACTTCCTCGCCGAACTTGGCCTGCGCCGGCAGGCCGTCGGACGTGCGCAGTTGCGGGTTGGCGAGGACGCGCGTGTCGCTGTCCTGCTTGAGCAGGCGGTAGTAGAGCCCCGGCAGGTTCGTGAAGAACACGTCGCCCTGGCCCAGTCTCGTGAGCTGGTCGAGCGTCAGCCCGTCCTCACGGTTGACGTCGATCTGGCCCGCGATGCCGCGGTCGTTGCCAGGCGAGAGCAGTTGCATGCCGTATTGCTTGAACCGCGTCCGATCGACCTCGAGCAGTTCGACGTCGATCACCACCTCGGCGCGTGCCTTGTCGATCGCGCTCAGCAGCCGCGCCGCCGCTTCGATCCGCTCGGGCGTGTCCTTGATCGAGATCGCGTTGGTGGCGGTGATCGGCGAGAGGCGGCGAGCGTCCACGACGATGCGCAGGAGATCGAGCGTCTCCTTGATGTCGGCGTTGCTCAGGTAGAACGTCCGGATGACTTCCTCTTCGTACTCGCGACGCTTGGCCGCCGTATCGGGTACGACGATGACCGTGCGCGGTGCGGTGATGCGCCAGAACGTGTTCGTCGCCCGCCCGATGGCATCGAGCGCTGCCGGCAGCGTCGTGCCACGCAGGTCGATCGAGAGCGGTACGCTCCGGAACTGCGGGTCGAAGACGATGCTGATGTCGGCAAAGCGGCCGAGCGACGTGAGCACATCGCGGCTGCCGGCCTCCCGGAACACGAGTGAGTCCGGCAGCGTGACGTCGGGCAGTTCGCGTCCTTCGAGCGGCAGGGCGCGCGCCCGGCTCACGACGGACTCGAGGCGCGTCGTGCCGTCTTCACGGACGGCCATCTTCGTGCGCAGCGCCGCGCGCATTTCGCGGACGGCCGCTTCGGCCTCGCTGCTCACGGGGTTCAGTTCCAGGGCGAGCTGGAACTCGACGAGGGCCTCTTCGTACTTGCCGGTCCCGGCGAGCCGGCGACCCTTGGTGAAATGCGCGGCCGAACCCCGCAGGCGCGCCCGCCGCAGCGCCGCCGCGATCTCGGCGTTGTCGGGCGCCGCGGCCAGGGCCTGGGCGTAGGCCACGATGGCCTGGTCGAAGTCGTCGCGCCGCTCGGCCGCCTCGCCGATGCGGTACGCCTTCGGCGTGCCGCAGCCGACGACGAGCAGCCCGAGCAGCAGCACGACGGTCACGCTCGACAGGCGACCGGCGTGACGACGGTCAAGGCTGCGTGACGACATCGACACCCTTTGGCATGGTGAACACGAACCGGCTGTCGGGCACGCCCACATTCTCGCGCAGGTTCGTGAACGTGAACGTCGACGAGCCGCCCTGGCCATCCACCACGATCAACTGCTTCAGCACATACGACGACCCGTCCACGACGAGCGTGAGGGTCTCGTACTCCGGTTCCGGGCGCACCGGTCGCAGGCGCAGCGCACGCACGCCGGACATCCCTTCCGGCGCGGGCACCTCCTCGACGCGGAAATCGCGCAGGAGGTCGCCCTGGCCCGCCAGGAACAGGATCGGTGTCGGGACGCGGCCGGCCTCCGGCATCCTGCTCACCCGCACCTGCTTGTCGGCTGGCACATGGAAATACATCCGGGTGCCGTCCGATATGAACAGCTTCTTCTCGGGCGCCTCGTAGTCCCACCGCATGCGCCCCGGCTTCTTGATCGCCACGGTGCCGCGTTCGACCGTCCGGCGTTTCAACGCACCGCCGACGTACGCCTGCTCGAACGAGGCCGTGAAGTCGCGCACCTGCTGGTAGTGCGCCTGAATGGCGCGGGCGAGCGCGTCGCCCGACCCGGCGGCGGGCTGGGCGTGCGTGGCCGCGACAGGAAGGGCAGCCGCCAGCAGGCCTGCAAGCAGTAACGAGCGTCGGGTCGGCATGGGTCTGTCGTCCTTCCTGCGGTTCGGCCTTCCACGGGTCAGCCGGCCTGCCACGCGCGCCCGGCGCGCTTGGCCGCCACGAACGCGCGAATGACGTCGATGTCGCGCGTGTTCAGCACCTGATCGGCGGTCAATCCGGCCCGGCGGGCCAGGCCGACGCCGAAGCGCATCTGCCGCCCGAGGCGGTCGGCCATGTGGCAGTCGCTGTCGACGAGAATCGGCGCGCCGATCGACGCCGCCAGCTCCGCGAGCGGCGCGTCGAGGTCGAGGTGCCCCGGGGCGCCGTCGATCTCCACGGCCGTGCCCGTGCGCGCCGCTTCTTCGAAAAGACGCGCGAAGGCGATGTCGTAGCCGGCCTGCCGGCCGGGAGCGCGATTGGCCGGGTGCGTGATGACGTTGACCAGGGGGTGGTTCAGCACGCGCTGGTAGCGCTCGAAGAGTCGCTCCGGCGAGTGGCCGAGGCCCTCGTGCATCGACGCCAGGACGATGTCGAGCCCTTCGAGGACGTGATCGGGCACGTCGAGCGAGCCGTCTTCGAGGATGTCGCACTCGATGCCGTGCAGGATCGTCATCCCGGGCGCGAGCGCGCGCGCCCGTTCGATCTCCTCGGCCTGCTCGGCGATGCGCTCGAGCGTGAGCACGCGCGAGGCCCGCGAGGTAGGCGAGTGGTCCGTGATGGCGATGTACTCGTATCCGAGGGCGCGGGACGCGTGCACCATGCCGGCCACGCTGTCGCGCCCGTCGCTGTACACCGTGTGCATGTGCAGGTCGCCCTTGATGTCGGCAACTTCGATCAGGCGGGGGAGCGTGCCCTGTTGCGCGCGCTCGAGGATGTCGGCCCGATCGCGGAGTTCGACCGGGATGAACGGCAACCCGAGGCGCTCGTAGAACGCGCGCTCGTCGGCGAGGGCCACCGGCGTGGCGCGGTCGAGCAGCGCGTCGCGTGTGAAGGCCAGCCCGCGGGCCTTGGCGAGATCGCGCAGCTCGCGGACGTGGGTGCGCGGCCCCGTGTACCACACGAGGCTGGTCGGCGCGGCCGACGGCGGCACCGCATGCACGACGATGGCCTCGGGTTCGGCGGCGACGGCGACCGCGCGCGTGCCGCAAACGACGACGACGTCGCGGGGCAGGCCCTCGGCGGCGCGGCGCGTCCAGGCTTCCGGTTCACCGGGCACGGCCAGCAGTGCCACGTCGGGGCTGAGGGGATCGGTGCGGCGCAGGCCGCCGACCAGGTGCCATGCGTCGGGCGTGCCGGCAATCGTCGTGAGTTCGCGACGCGTCTGGTGCGCCTGCATCCACGCGCGTCCGAGCGGCACCGCCGGGATGTCCTCGTCGTCCACCGGCAGGATGTCGTCGGCGAGTGCCACGGCGAGGTGGCGGTCCAGGTCCACGTCCAGGAGGAGGTCCTCGTCGGCCACCCGGTGGCGGAGCGGGTGCTGGCCGTGCCTGAGCAAGGCGCGCGCCCCACTGGGCAGGCGCCGCTGCAGCAGCGCGATTTCGTCGTGATCGGTGCGGCGCAGGCGGTCCAACAGTTCCCCGTCGCGTCCCTGGCCGAAGCCCTGCGCGTCGAGGGTGCGCCGCACGAAGCTCCAGGGCGTTCTCGGCTGCAGGTCGAGCACGCGGCGGATGGCCGTGGAGAGCTGGGCGAGGTGCGCCGCCTCGGCGCCATGGCCGAGTGCGCGCGACAGGCCGGCCATGTGGTCGAGCAGGTCCGCGACGAGGACTGGTGAGCGGCGACGAAAGCGAAACAGGATGGGCTCCGGATCAGTGCATGCGGCAGCTGCCGGGGCCTCGCGGGTCACCGCAGGAGCCGCACGGCGCGGGCCCGGTCGAGTAACTGCTGCCCGTCGACACGTGGGCGGCAAACGTCGAGATCTGCTTGCTCGGCTCGGGGTGACCGCATTGCGGGCAGTGGTCCGGCTGCCGCCCGTTCAGGACGATCGCCTCGAAGCGGTGGCCGCATTGGTCGCAGCGATACTCGAAGATCGGCACAATCCCGTCATTATAGAAATGGCCATGCGGAACGCCTAATTCTCGACAGTCGGCGGTCGGCGGTCGGCGGTCGGCAGTTGGCCGTTGGCAGTTGGCCGTTGGCAGTTGGTAGTGGGCAGTCGGCAGTGTGAGCACGGATCCCGCGACCAGGCGGCGCGTACCGTGCAAGCGCCCAGCCCCGAACTCGCGAGCGGCCAGCCTCGAGGCCGAAGCCGCGCATGCCGAGGGCCATCGTCGCTGTGCTACACTCTGCGTTCGGCCGCGGCGCGAGAGACCTCGCCTCGCAGGCTGGGTTCCGCTCGGCGGAGCGCACGACAGAATGTGGGCGGCTAGCTCAGCTGGGAGAGCGCCGCGTTCGCAACGCGGAGGTCGGGAGTTCGAGCCTCCTGCCGTCCACCACACACACGCCGCACGTGCCGCCAGGCCGGGCGGCGTTTCGTGTATCTGGCCCTGCCGTGATCCGACTCGTCCCGCAGTCCCATCGCCTCGCCGTCTGTCGCCTCACTCCGGATAGTGCGCTGGCACCCTGGATGGTCGAGGGCGAACTGTGGTCGCTCACGCGCACCCGCGACGAGCTCTCCGTCGTCGTGGACGCGACGCGCGTGCCAGCCGGCGTCCGCGCGGAAGGGCCCTTCTCGGTCTTCATGGTGGCCGGACCGCTCGACTTCGGTCTCACGGGCATCCTCGCGCGCCTCACCGCGCCGCTGGCCGAGGCAGGCATTCCCGTTTTCGTCGTGTCGACCTACGACACCGACTACGTCCTGGTGCGGTCCGAACGAGCCGCTGCGGCCTGCGCAGCCTGGTCCACCGTCGACGGCATCGAAATTCGGTAAGCACGAGGTGTCTTGAGAAGCACGAGAGCCATATAACGACGCAAGGCGGGCTGTGACCGATTTGCCGCGATGAACAAGGTTGCTGCACGCCAAAGGTCGGGGTGGACGTCGCGAAACGCCATGTTTGGCCGGCACGTCGCAGTCGAGCTGCGACGGCACGCGTGTTGCTCCGCGTTCAGTGCTGGAACTAACCAGGCCAGGAGGTGGACCAACAACATGCATCGCGCACTCACGACCGTCCTGTGCTCGAC
>JAEYZV010000308.1 GCA_023427865.1 Acidobacteriota bacterium | reverse complement strand
CGCCGGGGGAGCTCGAGCTGCTGCGTGCCACCGCGTCGCGCTACGACGCGATCATCGTCGGCGTCTTCGTGCGCGTCGCGTCGGGTGCCGGCGGCGGCGACCTCGCTCCTGGCGTGGTGTCCACGCTGACTGCGATCGCACGCAACGCACGGGAGGCGCGCGTGCCCATGGTCGCCGCGATCGTCGGCAGTCCCTACGCCGCGATGGGCCTGCCCGCGCTCCCGAGCGTGCTGCTGACCTATGACCTGTACGACCGTGCGGAGCGTTCGGCCGCCGGCGCGATGTTCGGCGACTTCGCGATCGGCGGGCGACTGCCGGTCGAGTTGCCTGGCGTGGCGAAGATCGGCGACGGGCTGACGCGACCGGGAAGCAGGTGACCGGCGGGCCCTGCCCGACGGTGAGGCGGACGGGGCCGCCTGTACTGTGGTACACTCCGAACTTCGTGCTTCCGCACTGTTCGCACAGTGAGGACGCGCGCCATCCCTTCAGCGCCCTTAGCTCAGCTGGATAGAGCGTCTGGCTACGAACCAGGAGGTCGCACGTTCGAATCGTGCAGGGCGCACCAACTTCACTTCGGTCAGTAGTTGCCCCCTGCCCGGCTCAGCCCCGCCGGTTCGCGCGTCGCGCCCACCGTCCTCCGGTCGTGAGGCCTGATAACCTCACGGGCTGACACCCTGATCGCCTGTTCCCTGCTGCCTGTCCACCTGTCGTCTGTCCGGGAGGGCGCATGCATCACCTGCCAGAGAACGATCGTCCACATTCCTGGTTCCCGGCCATGGCGCTCGTCGGTGGCGGCGTGCTGCTCGCCGCCGGGTTCGGGTATGTCGCTCGTACCTCGTCGCAACGGACCGCGCGCGGGCTCCCGCGCGATCCCCACACCGACGCCGTCGCCTCCGGTGCGCCGGGGAGTTCGCGACCGTCGCTCTGACGATGGCGGCGGTGCGCCAGCTCACACGTGCGATGCGCTACGAGGTGCCGCAGCAGTCAGTGCGCATCGATCTCCGGAAGATGCCGGCGCTTCCGCACGGCTTCCACATCGCCCAAGTCGGGCCGGTCGCTGTTGCGCGTGCGCGGGCGGAGTGACGGCTGCACGCCGCACGCGCCTGCGGCACAATCAGGCGCCGTGATGATCGATCGTCCGCCGCCCACCTCCGACGAGACTGCGATGCGCGAGGCCCTGCGCCTCGGCAACCGGGCGAGCACCGAGGGCGAGGTGCCCGTCGGTGCCGTCGTCGTCCGGGAGGGCGTCATCGTCGGGCGCGGGTACAACCGTCCCATCGGCTCGGTCGATCCCACCGCGCATGCCGAGATCGTGGCGCTGCGACAGGCAGCGTGGTATATCGGTAACTACCGACTCACGGGTTGCGTTCTCTACGTGACCGTCGAGCCGTGCGCGATGTGTGCCGGAGCCCTCGTGCACGCGCGCATCCGCCGGCTCGTGTTCGGCACGCGCGAGCCCCGTGCCGGGGCGGTCGTGTCCACGGCGCAGGTGCTCGCCCTGCCCGGCCTCAACCACCGGGTCGAGGTCGTCGAGGGCGTGCTCGCCGAGGACGCGCAGGAACTCATGCAGCAGTTCTTCCGCGCCCGGCGCGCGCCATCCGCATCGGGCGCCTGAAGTCACTGCCCTCCCTGCGTCCGCACTGGGGAGGCGATCCACCACGTGTTGCCGTTCGGGTCGACGACGCCGCCGCTGCGGTGGCCGTACGGCTTGTCTTCCGGCGTGCTCTCCGACGTAGCCCCGGCGTCGATCGCGCGTTTCCATGTCGCGTCCACGTCGTCCACCCACAGGTACAGCGCACAGGGGCGCGCGGGCCACTCCGGTCCGCACTGGCCGACCATCACGAGTGAGTCACCGATGGTGACCTCGGCGTGCATCACCGCTCCCTCCGGCGTGCGGCTGCACTCGCCGGTGGTGCCGCCGAAGGCCGCGGCAAGGAACGTGAGTTCCGCATCCGCGTCTTTGGCGAGCAGGTACGGCGTGACGGTGCGATATGTCGTGTCAGTCATGACGCCCATGATGCCCGGAGGATGATTCCGGGGATTGGACGAATGTGACGTGGTTCTGGTGCGCCGTCCGATTGTCGAGATACACCGACGGCGGCACGCCCGAGAAGTCGCGGAACTCGTTGATGAGGTGCGCCTGATCGCAGAACCCGCAGTCGAGCGCGAGATCCGCCCATTCCTCGGCGTGACCGCGGTGCGCCCGCGCCACGGCGAGCTGGAACCGCTGCACGCGACAGTACCGCTTCGGCGTGAGGCCGACCTGCGCCTTGAACCTGTCGATGAGGTAACGCGCACTGAAGCCGCTCTCGCGCACGACGCGATCGACGCGCGCCGCCGACGGGTGCCGCGCGAACGCATCGAGCGCAGAGGCGACGGCCGGGTGCAGGCGTCGCGGCCGCATCTGCTCGATCAGCCCGGCCTCGAGGACATCGAGGCGAGCGGCGGCAGTGGTCGCCGCATGCAGGCGATCGCGCAGGCGCGACACGATGGCGTCGCTCCAGAGCGCGTCCAGGGGAATGTCGGCTTCTGCCATCTCGTATGCAGCCGCCGGCGCCAGCATGGGGAGACCACCCGGCACGATGCACGCGCCGACGACATCGTATTGCGCGTCGCCGTCGATGACGGCCACGGTCGAGCGGGGGCCGGAAAGGATCGAGCCCGGCTCGCTTCCTGTCGGCACGCCGGCATGGCCGTCGTACGTGTTGATTCGATCCGCGGCGAGGTTGAGGACGAGCTGGGCGGTGCCTGTCGGCAGCACGCGCTCGAGTCGGTGCGGGGTACGGGCTGAGGCGACCGACCACAGCACGTCGACGCACGTGTCGAGCGGGGCACGCGGACGTCTCGCGTGGAAGGACATGAGAGCAGTGACCGAGAGTAGCGCAGCATCAGGCGTGAGCCAATCGCGACGCGGCTGCAGCGATGGACGACAACCGTCGTTCGGCGGCCGTGCCGAATGCCCACCTGTCGGGCGCGTCCGCCGGCACGGCGCTTGCTCCGGACCCGAATCATGAAGCGCGCACACATCTCTTGGAGTCTCTGCGTCACGGGCCTGCTCTCCGCCGGTCTCGTCGCGACAGGGTGCGGACGGGCCGAGGAGCCCGACACGGTCGTGCCGGCCCAGGCGGCCGACGAGGCCCGCACCGACGTGGACGGGCAGGAGCTCACGGTGACCGGCTGCCTCACGGCCAACATCGAGGGCTCGAGTTATGCCCTCACCCCGACGCCGGCTGTAGCAGGAGGGGCGATCCCGTCGGCGGCGGCGCCGGCCGCGGGTACCACGTTCACGTACGAGCTGGTCGGCGATGCCGAGGACTTCCGCCGCCACGCCAACACCGTCGTGACCGTGCGCGGCCGGGAGGATATGTCCGTGGCCCGGGAAGCGGAACACGAACGCGAGGCCGAAGGCGAGGCGCGTGGCGCGGCAAGCACGGACGCCACGCCAACCGTCGAGGTGAAGGAGGAGGCTGACATCAAGGTGCGCCGCCTCCATGCCTCGAATGTCCTCGGTACCGGGGACGCATGCCCCTCGCTCGGCGGCGATGAGGGGCGGGCCACGGAGGCGCCCCGCACACAGCAGTAGGCTCGTGACCGTCGCGGGCGGGCGGCCAGGCCCGTCCGCCGTGTGGACGGCAGCTCGAACCTGTGCCCGAGGCCGGACGCTCGCGAGAGGCGGGACGCGCCACGAGACCGGGTGCGAGCGGGGATGTCCCGCGTCGCGCGTGCTACACTAGGGGACTCTCACCGCGCGGAGAGGTACCGAAGCGGTCATAACGGGGGCGCCTCGAAAGCGTCTAGTCGGGAAACCGGCACGTGGGTTCGAATCCCACCCTCTCCGCCAACTTCCTCGCTTCGCTCAGTCGTTGTCGTCGAGGCTG
>JAEYZV010000290.1 GCA_023427865.1 Acidobacteriota bacterium | reverse complement strand
GACGCCGACGCGATCCGGTCCGTTGAAGCTGGTGGCGGCGGCCAGCAGCACCGTCGCGCGAGATGCCTCCCGGACGCGCAACTGCCCGCGCGTCGCTTCGACGCGTCCGTCGGTGACCACGGCGAGCCGCGCCTCGAAATGCAGGCCGCGGTCGTTGGCGTACTGCACCGGATCGGGCCGGTCTTCGTAGTTCGGCTCCACGTGCGACGGTGCGCGTCCACCGAGCACGAGGACGTCTCCATCGGTCGTGCTGGCTGCACGCAGCGGGCTGTCGAAGCGGACTGCGAACCGGAGCAGCGCGGGGCGGTCGCACGTGAAGTGCACGGCGATCACCTGATCGGGATGGCTGGCGATCACGGTACGCGTGAACGTGGCATCGCCGAGTCGGTAGCGGACCGAGGCTTCGCCGGCAGCGAGATCGAGGGCGCGACCGTAGGTGCGCGACACCTCGCCGTGATCCATCACGACGTGCAGGTCGCCGAGCGGCAGGTACGACTGCGTGTAGGGCCCCATCATCGCCTTGGCGGCCCTGTCGGCCTCGGCAAAGCGGCCCGCCGCCACGAGCGCGCGGATGCGGGGCAGCGCCTCCCGGGCGCCCGGGTTGTTCCACGACGAGGGACCGCCCGACCACAAGGTGTCGTCGTTCACCTGCAGGCGCTCGGCGCCGATGCCGCCGAACACCATCGCGCCGAGCCGGCCATTGCCGACGGGCAGCGCCTCGACCCATTGCCGCGCCGCGCGGGCGTACGTGAGCCGCAGACCGGCGTCGGGGCCCGCCTCCTGCGCCGACGCCGGGCGGGCGCGCAGCCGCGGGAATGCACCGGCAGCGAGGAGGGCCTGGAGGAAGGTGCGTCGGATCACCAGGCAATCGTACCGGGTACGGGTGGGCCGACGACGAGCGCCGCCGTCTTCGTGGTACAACGTCGCGCCATGGCTGGTCTTGCCTTCGAGCACCTCGCCGTGAACGTGGCCGACCCCGTTGCCGTCGCCGGGTGGTACGTGGAGCACCTCGGCATGGAGGTCGTGCGCCGCGGCGAGGCCCCGGTGCACATGCACTTCCTGGCCGACGCGGGACGTCGCGCGATGATCGAGATCTACAACAACCCGGCGGCTCGCTCCGACGTGTACCGCGACCTGCATCCGGTGCAGCTGCACATCGCGTTCACGTCGGCCGACCCGGATGCGGACGCCGCCCGCCTGGTGGCCGCCGGCGCATCGCTCGTGGAGCACCAGCGCCACCCCGACGGCTCGCATCTGGCGATGCTGCGCGACCCCTGGGGCCTGCCGCTGCAGCTCGCCAAGCGCGCCACCCCGATGCTGTGATGGACGCCACCGAGACGGTTGCGTTCCGGATGCGCCTGCACCCGGGCCAGGGCGACGAGTACCGGCGTCGCCACGACGCCATCTGGCCGGAACTGGCGGCGCTCCTGCGCGAGTCCGGCGTCGTCGACTACCGCATCTTCCTCGACGAGGCGACGGGTGCGCTGTTCGCCGTGCTCACGCGGCGTGTGGATCACACGCTCGACGCGCTGCCCGCCGAACCGGTGATGCGGCGCTGGTGGGCGATGATGGCCGACATCATGGACACCGAAAGCGACACGTCACCGGTACAGGTGCCCCTGCGCGAGATGTTCCACCTGCGGGCGTGATCGCCGGGCTCCGCGACGCAGCGTGCCCGTGGTGTTCTGCGCGTCGGCCCCGCACGCGCGCAACGGCATGGGGATCACAACTGCGGAAACGTGAGTCCGAACCGCTCGCAGAGTGAAGCGACGCTGTCCCCAGCTCGGCCACCTCGACGTCGTCGCCGAGCAACGCGCCGAGACGACCGTGAAGCACGTAGGAGTACTCGTCTTCGCGGTGGTGGTAGTGCAACGGCGCCGCCAGGGCTTTCGGTGCGAGCGGATGGTGCACGATCGAGAACTGGCCGTGCATCTGCGGCCCGGCGATCAGAACGCCTTCGCGCCGGCCTCGGCGACGGCGTGGTCCTGCTCACCCGTGCCGCCGCTCACGCCGATCGCGCCGACGACCCTGCCCTCGCGCTTCAGCGGAATGCCGCCCGCGAAGATCATGATGCGACCGCCGTTGGAGGCATGGATGCCGAAGAAGTCCTTGCCGGGCTGCGCCAGGGCTGCCAGCTCCTTCGTCGAGATGTCGAACGCCCGCGACGTGAACGCCTTGTTGATCGAGACGTCGACGCTGCCCATCCAGGCGCCGTCCATCCGCACGTGGGCGACGAGATTGCCGCCGGCATCAGCCACGGCGATGTTCATCGGCTGGCCGATCTCCTCGGCCTTCTTTTCTGCAGCGGCAATCACGCGACGGGCATCGGCGAGCAGGACCATGGCAGTCACCTCATCGTTGAAGGTTCACGAACGACGTGTCCGATTCTGTCACGCACGGCGCTGTTCCCACCTCGACCGGATCGGATAGAGTGCTGCCGATTCCAGCAGGAGCGTGACCGCGTGGACCGTCGCCAGTTCCTCTCGTTGCCAGCCGCGTCTGCGGCCATCGCGTCACTGCCGGCCTCGCGCGCCGAGGCGCGACGGCCACAGGAGCGCGACATCGTACGTTATCCCGATCCGGCGGTGCGTTCGCTCGATCCGCGGTTCGACAGGTACCGCGTCGGCAACGCGGCGATCGAGCGCCTCTACACCGGCTGCCGCTGGGCGGAAGGACCGGTGTGGTTCGGCGACCTGCGCTGCCTGCTCTGGAGCGACATCCCCAACGATCGCATCCTGCGGTGGACCGAGGAGACGGGTGAGGTGAGCGTGTTCCGCCAGCCCTCCAACAACTGCAACGGCAACACGCGCGACCTGCAGGGACGGCTGGTGACGTGCGAGCGGCGCCGCGTCACGCGCACCGAGGTCGACGGCACGATCACCACGCTGGTCGACAGCGTCGGCGGGCAGCCGTTGAATTCGCCCAACGACGTGGTGGCCCATCCGGATGGATCGCTGTGGTTCACCGATCCCGGGTACGGCATCCTCTCGCTGTACGAAGGCCGTCGCGAACCGCAGGCCCTGCCGACGCGCGTGTATCGCTGGGACCCGGCGACGCGCCAGGCCACGCCGATGACCGAGACGATCCGGCGGCCCAACGGCCTGTGCTTCTCGCCCGATCACACCAGGCTGTACGTCGCCGACACCGAGAACCCGGCGCCCGGGCGTCCGCGGGGCATCCACGTGTTCGACGTGATTGGCGGCACGCGGCTCGGCCCCGGGCGCCTGTTCCACGACATGGGGAAAGGCGGCGCCGACGGGATCCGCTGCGACATGGACGGCAATGTCTGGGCGAGCGCCGGCTGGGCGGGTGCCGGGTACGACGGGGTGCGCGTGATCGCCCCGGACGGCACCGCGATCGGGCAGATCGACCTGCCCGAGATCTGCAGCAACCTGTGTTTCGGCGGGGCGAAGGGGAACAGGCTGTTCATGACCGGCAGCCAGTCCCTGTACAGCCTGTACGTGGAAGCCACCGCGCCGAAGTGAGCGCGCCGCCGCCCGTCGGGCAAGGCCCGATGGCTACGAAAGGACGAACACGTTGGTGATACG
>JAEYZV010000262.1 GCA_023427865.1 Acidobacteriota bacterium | reverse complement strand
GGACTCGGGATTGCGGATTCGTAGCCGTCGGGCCTCGCCCGACGGTCAGCGCCCCTGGTCGTCGCGCTCGCGGATGAAGATGTTGCGGAAGCGCACTTCGGTGCCGTGCGATTGCAGCTCGATCGCGCCCCTGGGCCGCAGCGGCTGCGAGCGATCGAAGTAGTTGTCGAGCACCTGGCCGTCAACGGTCTGCTGGCCGTTGAGCCACACCCACACGCGCTCCCCCACCATCCTCACGCGCAGGTGGTTCCATTCGCCGATCGGCCTGTCGGCTTTCACGAGCGGCCACTTGCCGGGGCTGTCGTCGAGGTTGTTCCACAGTGCGCCGGACCCGCGGAAGGCGCCGGTCTTCTCGCGCGTGTCGCTCGCCGGATCCCACAGCTGCACCTGCGGGTAGCTGCGCAGGTAGATGCCCGTGATGCCATTCCGGACGGTGAGCTTCCAGTCCACGAGCAACTCGAAGTTGCCGTAGTCGCGCTCGGTGGCCAGGTGCACGCCCTTGCCGTCGGTCACCAGCTCGCCGCTTGCCGGGTCCACCCACCAGCGCTCATCGCGATCGGCATTCCACTCGGCCTGCTTCGCCTTGCGCTCGGCGTCGGTGAACGCCGCCTCGACGTACGGGCTGAAAACGCCGCCCTTGCCGGGGCGTCCACGCCAGCCGCTCAGGTCCTTGCCGTTGAACAGGCTCGTGAAGCCCTCGGGTGGACGCGCCGGCTGCGCCGATGCCGTCGGCGCGACGACGGGTGCCCACACGGTCGACAGCACCACCAGCGACATCCGAAACAGTGACCACACGCTTGCTCTCATGCGAGTCCTCGAGCCGGAGCAGACATCCGGGATGGTAGGTAGGGCCCGCTCTCCGAGCGCGGCCAGGCTGAAACAGCCGGCCCTACCCTCCTCCGTCCTTCTTCCTTCGTCCTTCTTCCTTCGTCTTCTATCTTGCCGTCGCGCGTCTCTTCCGGACGTCATCGACGGAGATGGGGGGCGCTGCATTCCCCCACGCCTGACGGACGTACGTCAGGATCGCTGCGAGCTGGTCGTCGGGCAACCCCGCAAGCGGCGGCATGCTCGGGTACGCCGCGTCCACGTCGCGCCCGTGCAGGACGATGTCGATGAGGGCCTGCGGCGGGCCGTTGACACTGGCAGCGCCGGCAAGCGGCGGCGCCACCGACGGGAGTCCGCGGCCGTCCGTCTGATGACATGCCGCGCAGATGGCATACGCGGCGCGCCCCTGCTCCACCGACGCCGCCGTTGCCGGATCCCGGGGCACCGCAGCGGCCTGCGCCGATTGCGCGGCGCGCTCGGCGGCATTCACACCCGCGAGCACGGCTTCCTGCACCCACGCCGGTCGCCCACCCGACGCGACTGACAGCCGCCTCAGCGCCATCGTGCCCTCGGCGCGCCCTTCGTTGCCGATCGCCGTGGCGAGCGCCGTCACGAGCGCGCGATGTGCGGGCCGGTCAGCCGCCCAGATCGCCGAACCCGCGATCAGCTCGAGCGTCTCCAACTCGCGGCCGGCGAGACCGCTCATGAACGCGTCGACGACAAACGGCGCCTCGATGTCGCGGCGCACCAGGCGCAGGCGCGCATCGGCAGCATCGGCGGCCTGCGATGCCCCGAGCGTGTAGAGCACCTGCCGTCGCACCGCCACATCTCCATCGTCGGCCAGCGCCAGCACCGCACGACGCATGGCGTCGTCCGACAACCGACGTTCGGCCACGCGCAACGCGGCGATGCGCACGTGCGGCGAGCGGTCGGCCAGACGCGTGCGTACGAGGTCGTCATCTGCCGCGTCGAGCCCATCGAGTGTCCACAGCCCGTGCAGGCGCACGCGCGGATCGACGTGTGACATCGCCAGCGAACGCACCTGTGGAACGACGGCCTGCGAGCGCGACGCGACGATCAGCCGCTGCGCCATGTCGCGCCAGTGACCATTCGGATGCGCGAGGAGCTGCACCCAGCCGGCGACGTCGCCCGGTTCGACCGACGGAGGTGCGGCGGGCGGTCGCCCGTCGTGCACGATGCGGTAGATGCGGCCCATGCCGTGAAACGGCTTGTGCAGTCCGCGATCCAGGATCTGGTTGCGGAGGAACGTCGTCAGGAAGATGTGGCCCTCGATGATGCCGCGGTACATGTCGGCGACGTACAGCGCGCCGTCCGGCCCGGTGGCGCTGAACACGGGACGGAACCGCTCGTCGTGCGAGAAGAGGAACTCGCGCTCGTCGTAGGCGTTCTTCCCCGTGATGATGCCGTCCTGCTCGGTGAGCACGGACCGTCGGATGAGCCGTCCCGCCGACTCGACGACGAACACGTTGCCGCGGAACTCGGCGGGGAACTGATCGCCGCGATAGACCGTCGGCGCCGCATTCGCCGTGAACACGCGCAGTCGTCCGTCGTCGCGCAGTTGCGCGCGCCTGTTGACGCCGGGCGTGATTGCGTGCGGCCACACCTCGTTGTCGAGGCCGATGCGCACGTCCATGCCGGCCGACGCCGTGTAATGCCGATTGCGTGTCGCGTAAATCGTCGGCACGAGGCTGCCGCGGATGTGATCCTGGTTGTAGCTGAAGAACAGGCGCCCGTAGTCGTCGTGCGACATGCCCCACTGCCCCGCGAGCCGGGCCGAGCGCGCCTTGACGGGCGCGTCGTCGATCAGCCGCAGCCGTTCGTCCACCTGCAGGCCGTACGTCCAGTTGTCGAGCGTCCAGGAGGGGCTGCTCGGAGCCAGATGCGGGTTGACCGGCACGGGCAGGCCGGACGCAACGACCACGCGTGCGTCGGCGATGTCGTCGCCGTTGGTATCCCGCAGGAACAGGACCTCTGGCAGCGCGTACACCACTACGCCGCCGTCGACGAGTTGGATCCCGCGCGGGAAGTCCATCCGCGCGAAGACGGTGCGCGTATCCACACGGCCATCGCCGTTGCGATCGGTGAGGACGACGAGGCGGCTCGCCGGTGCCGGTTCTGCGTCGAAGCCCGGCAGGGAGTCGCGGAGGGGCCAGTTGTAGGCGGGCCATTCGAGTACCCACACCCGGTTCCGCTCGTCGAAGGCGAACGCGATCGGATCCTGCACCAGTGGTTCCGCCGCAACGAG
The DNA here is from genome assembly GCA_023427865.1 of Acidobacteriota bacterium. Lineage (GTDB taxonomy): Bacteria > Acidobacteriota > Vicinamibacteria > Vicinamibacterales > Vicinamibacteraceae > Luteitalea. The sequence continues at coordinate 951 of JAEYZV010000262.1, read as the reverse complement.
TTCGATGCGGAAGCCTGGCTGCAGGTCCATCGCGCGCATCGACTCCTCGGGCGAGCGCACGGGCGCCGGGGGGATCTTCCAGTGCGCGGGTGGCGGACCGGTGTCGATCGCCGAGCGATCGCCGACCTGTGCGGTGAGGCCGGCGGACGCCAGCGCGATCACGGCGAGCAGCAGCAGGAGGTAGGGCCGGCTCTCCGAGCCCGGCCGATTCGTTGCCACGCGCGCTGTACTCATCGCTCCGTCGTCACGGCGATCAGGTCGATGACCGTGACCACGCCCGGCCGCCCGGTACCCTGCACGGAGATCTTGGACGCCGCAGGCGGCCGCGCGGCGTCGTAGACGGTCGGGCGGATCGTGTTGATCTCCTGGTCGGCGACCTTGTCGGAGACGTAATACGTCGCTTTCGCGATGTGGCGCATGTCGCTGCCGGCGGCCGCGAGCACGCGCTGCATCTCCGCGAACACCTCGCGTACCTGCGTGGCGGGGTCGGCCGACCTGCCAGCCAGACCGGACACGAACACGGGGCGGCCGGCGAAGACGCGCGCGATGCGGCTGTAGCGCGCCGAGATCGGCTCGACGAGCGTCAGGCGCTCACGGCCCGTCGCGCCGGGAGCCGCGGCCACGAGCTCGATCTCGACCGGCAGCGACGCGTTGCGCCACTCGGTGACCACCAGCGGCGGCGCCGTCCCCTGAAACGTGCCGGCCACGATGCGCGCCAGATCCCCGGCGCGGGTCATGTCGGCGAGGAACGCCTTCACCTGGACGGCGTGCTCGAACCCGAGGCCGACGGTCTTCAGGTCGCCGCCGAGCTGCTCCATCGTGCCGCGCACCGCCGCCTCGCACTCGCCCGGGGCGGCGCGCCCGGCCACGCTCACGAACGGGCCGGACGGCTGCACGGCGGCGTGGGCGCCACCGCCCGCGGTCGCCGGGAGCCCCGGCACCACGCGCCGC
>JAEYZV010000251.1 GCA_023427865.1 Acidobacteriota bacterium | reverse complement strand
CAGGTCGACGGCATGAGAGGAGACACTCGATGCGTAAGCTGATGCCGACACTCATCGTCGCCGCGGCGGCGACGGCCGGTTCCATCCTGGTGCACGCGCAGGCGTCGCCGCAGATGTCGTTCTTCATCACCAGCGCCGGCCCCGGCAAGGGCGCCGACCTCGGCGGGCTGGAGGGCGCAGACAAGCACTGCCAGGCGCTGGCGGCGGCGGTTGGCGCCGGCGGCAAGACCTGGCGCGCATATCTCAGCACGACCGCCGACGACGGCAAGCCCGGGGTCAACGCGAAGGACCGCATCGGCAGCGGGCCCTGGCACAACGCCAAGGGCGAGCTCGTGGCCAGCAACATCGCCGACCTGCACGGGGACGCCAAGGCGTTCACCAAGCAGTCGGCCTTGAACGAGAAGGGAGAGGTCGTCAACGGCCGGGGCGACCAGCCGAACCGTCACGATATCCTTACAGGCAGCAAGCAGGACGGCACCGTCGCGGACGGCCCCGCGGCCACCGCGACGTGCGGCAACTGGAGCAGCAGCACCGACGGCAGCGCCATGGTCGGCCACCACGACCGCACCGGCGGCGGCCCGGCGCCGACCTCGCTCAACGCCTCGCACAGCTCCAAGGGCTGCAGCCAGGAGAACCTGCGCGCCACCGGCGGCGACGGCTTGTTCTACTGCTTCGCCGTGCTGGAGAGGGGCCCGTCGCGGTAGGACGGCTGGCCCTCCGTGGCGCATCAGGCGGCCCTGCGCGTCGGACGCAGTCCGGCGCCTGGACGTGGGGCCGGCAGGGGCGCCTCACCGAGGCGTCCACCTCAGTGCTTCGCGCGAGCCTCTCCATCTCCAACGATGATGGGGCTCGCCACATCCACCCGAATCCCGAATCCCGAGCCCCGGCAGGTGGGTATTGGCCGGCGACGGCCCAAAGCCGAATGACGAGGGCTGGAACTTCCTAGCTCACGTCCGTGAGGTACTCCAGCTGTCCCGTGCTGTCGCCGAGCGTCTCGGTGCGAACGCCCATGCCGGCGAGCAACGTCAGGTAGAGGTTGTTCATCGGCGTCTGCTTGTCGTAGCTGACGTGACGTCCGGTACGCAGCAGCCCGCCACCCTGCCCCACCACGAGCACCGGCAGGTCCTCGTGCGTGTGCCGGTTGCCGTCGCTGAGGCCGCTGCCGTACACGACCATCGAGCGCTCGAGCAGGTTGGAATCGCCTTCCTGCGTTGCCTTCAGCTTGCCGACGAAGTAGGCGAACAGCTCGGCATGGAACACGTTGATCTGCTCCACGCGCTCCATCCATTCCGGGTTGTTGCGGTGGTGCGTCAGCGGATGGTGCGGATCGGGCACGCCGATCTCCGGGTAGGTCCGCATCGATCCCTCGCGTCCCACCATCATCGTCACCACGCGCGTGAGATCGGTCTGGAACGCGACGACCTGCAGGTCGTACATCAACTTCACGTAGTCGGCAAACGCCACGGGGATGCCGGTGGGCTTGTCGATGCCGGGGCGCAGGTCGCGCATGTCGCCTTCGGCAACCTCGATCTGCCGCTCGATCTCGCGGACCGCGTGCAGGTACTCGTCCACCTTGCGCCGGTCGCCGGCGCCGAGCGAGCCGGAGAGCTGCCGTGTGCGCTCCCCCACCAGGTCCAGGATGCTGCGCCGGTGCAGCAGCCGGCGCTGGCGCGTCGCCGGGTCGAGGTGGGCATCGGCGCCGAACAGGCGCTCGAACACGAGCCGCGGGTTGGTCTCGGGCGGCATCGGCGACGACTCGCTGCGCCAGGCGAGGCTGTTGGTGTACGCGCAGCTGTACCCCGAGTCGCAGTTGCCGACCGTGCGCGAATCGTCGCACCCGAGTTCGAGCGAGCCGAAGCGCGTCTCCCTGCCGAGGGACTCGGCGACGATCTGATCGGCCGAGACGCCGTTCCGGATGTCGGCGCCGGCCGTCTTCTTCGGGTGCACACCCGTGAGGTACGAGGCCGCCGCGCGCGCGTGATCGCCGGGCCCGTCGCCGAGCGCCATGCCGTTCCGCTGTGCGAGCCCGGTCAGCACGAGCATGTCCTGCCTGAACGGCGCCAGCGGCTTCAGCACCCGCGACAGCTCGAACGCCGCGCCCGTCCCCTGCGGCGTCCACCCGGCCATGGACACGCCGTTCGGCACGTACGTGAACACGAGCCGCTTCGGCCCGGCACTGGCCGGGACCGCCCTGGCCAGCGCCGGCGTCATCGCGTCGAGGAGCGGCAGGGCGATCGAGGCGCCGACGCCTCGCAGGAACGTGCGTCGCGGCAGGTGCGTGCCGGTGATGATCATGGTGCGGGAACTCCGGGGGCTGGTCTGGCGTTTGGCGTGCTGACGTTCGGCGTTCCTTCGTTGGGCAGCACCGCCCGTCGCATCTGGAAGGGCAGGCTGTTCACGATCTCGAGCACGAGGCCCGAGAACCGATAGTCGTGCTGCGGCAGGCGCTTGACGATGCCGCGGATGGTGGGCTTGTCGTACCGCTCGAGCCCTCGGCCGAGCGCGTAGATCAGCAGCTTCGACGTGAGGGCGCGGGCGAAGTCCTGACGGTCCTGCAGCAGGATGGTTCGCAGCTCCGAGGGCTGGTGGAACGCGCGCCCGTCGGGCAGCTCGCCCTTCGGGTCGATCGCGAACTTGCCGTCCATGACCCGCCAGGCGCCGATGGCGTCGAAGTTCTCGAGCCCGAAACCGAGCGGATCCATGCGGCGGTGACACGACGCGCAGGTGGGGTTGGCTCGATGGGCCTCCATCTGCTGCCGCAGCGTCGCCGTCTCGCCGACCGCGGTCTCGTCGAGTGCCGGAACGTCGGCCGGCGGATCGGGCGGCGGCGTGTCGAGGAGGTTGTCGAGGATCCACTTGCCGCGCATCACGGGCGACGTGCGCGTGGCATATGACGACACGGTGAGCACGCTTGCCTGCGTGAGCACCCCGCCGCGCTGATCGTCGGCGAGCTCGACGCGGCGGAACGCCGGGCCGGTCACGCCCGGCACGCCGTAGTGACGTGCGAGCCGCTCGTTGAGGAACGTGTACCTCGCATCGAGGAAATCGAGGACGCTACGGTCCTCCCGCACGATGCCCTGGAAGAACAGCATCGTCTCGTTGCGCATCGAGATGCGGAGGTAGTTGTCGAAGGCGGGGTACTTCTCGCGATCGGGGGCCACCGACTCGAGCGCGCGAAACTGCAGCCACTGTCCGCCGAACTCCTCGACGAGCGCACGCGACTTCGGATCGGCGAGCATGCGGCGCACCTGCGCCTCGAGCACGCCCGGTGCGCGCAGCATCTGCCTGTCGGCGAGCCGCCGGAGTTCGGCGTCCGGCATCGTCGACCAGAGGAAGTACGACAACCGCGACGCGAGCTCGTGCTCGCTGATGCGGTGCGTCGTCGCCGTGGCGATCGCTGGCCGATCCTGCTCGATGCGGAAGAGGAAGTCCGGCGACACCAGCAGCGCCTGCAGCGCAATGGCCAGGGCCTCGTCGAACGACTCGCCCGCGTTCTGCGCCCCGGCCATCAGTGCGACGTACGGCACGAGCTCCTCACGCGTGACGGGGCGGCGGAACGCGCGCTGCGCGACGTGCGAGATGTTCCTCAGGCCGCAGGAGGGTTGATGAGGTGCATGCTGGGAACGCGCCCTGCCAAGATGCCCACAGGCGTACACGGCCTGCAGGCTCTCGCGCGTCGGCGCCGTGTGCGGCTCGTAGGGACCGGCCAGTTCGAGCCGGCTCACACGTGCGGCGTTGATCGGCGCCTTGGCGAGATCGGCCTGTCGCTTGTCGAAGTTCCTGCGCAACAGCGCCACGCGCTCCAGCGATGCGTTGTTCGGCGGCCTGAACGTCGGCACTTTGTGCTGCTCGACACGATCGGACGGCTTCGGGCCGTTGAAGCGCACCGGCAGGCCGTCGTACAGATCGAGGATCGTCGCCGCAATCCAGCGCTCGCCCGCGGCCAGCGGCACACGGAACTCCAGCGTCTTGCCGTCGAACTGCTGCTCGTCGTCCTCGAACGAGGCCTGCGTGGCCGGGTCGAGCCTCTGATCGGCGACGAGCGCGCCGTCCACGTACAGGCCCACGCGCACCGGCATCGACCCGAGCGGCCGGCGCCCGCCCATGAACGTCCGCACGAGGTACTCACCCGGCACGGTGACGCGGTGCGTCGCGTGCGCGGCGTTCGGCAGGCTCAGCCCCGACCTGTCATAGGTGTCGGGCACGGTCTGCGTCGGCGGCACGATGCCGGTCGGCGCCTTGAGGCGGACCAGCGCGGGCGGCTGCGGCTCGTGCCCGAACATCGCCGTGCGGACGACCTTCTCGGCCGCCGCCATGTACTTCTCGAGCAGCACCGGCGACAGCGACAACACATCGGCGATGTTGTCGAACCCGTAACCCGTGTCGTCTTGCGGAAAGTCGTCGGCCGGCCGCACGTCCACGGCAAACAGGTCCCGCACGGTGTTGTTGTACTCGGTGCGGTTGAGGCGACGCGCGACGATACGACCGGGATCCGGCGGCGTCACGCGCTCGAGGCGCGCGAACTCCTGCTCGAACCATTGCGTCACCGCCTCGACGTCCCTGGCGTCCGGACGCTCCTCGTCCTCCGGCGGCATCTCGCCCGTCCGCAGCTTCAGCAGGACGTGCTCCACATCGTCCACGTGCGTGGCCACGAGGTCGGCCGACGAGAGGCGCTCCAGGTTCATGCCGCCCCGCTGCCGACGGTTGTTGTGGCAGTCGATGCAGTGCTTCTCGACGAATGGCTTGACGACGGCCTCGAACGAGGCGTGATCGGGCACGCGGTCGGCATCCGGGGAGGACGCCGCCGGCACGGCCAGCGAGGCCGCGGCAACGAGGGCCAGGCTCAGGGCACGCCGCACGGGGATGTGCGCGCATTGTAATGCGGGAATGCGGCTACCGGGTACCGGGTACACCGGGTACCGGGTACCGGGGCGCCGCCACCAGACGCCCACGCAGGCACCATGGCCAGGCACCACCCGTCTCCGGGTTCCGGGTTCCGGGTTCGCGGCTCCGGGCGTAGCGCCCTTGGCGCTGGCCCAGCCGCCAAGACGAAGGCCGACGGCCGAATGACGAAGGCCGCCCTTTCGTCTAGCTCACGATGCCGTTCAGGCGGATCTCGAAGATGATCGTCGCGTTGGGCGGAATCGGGCCGTTACCCGCCGCGCCGTAACCGAGCTCGGGTGGAATGATGAGCCGGCGGATGCCGCCCACCCGCAGGCCCGGTACGCCCTGATCCCAGCCGCGGATGACCTGGCCGGCGCCCAGGGTGAACTCGAAGGGACGCCCCGTGTTCAGCGACGACTCGAACAGTACGCCCTTGTTGTCGCTCGTCGTGGTGTTGTACAGCCATCCCGCGTAGTCGACGTTCAGCCGCTGCCCGGTGGCGGCCTCGGCGCCTGTGCCAACGGTGAGGTCCGTCGCGCTGAACGGGACGTTGGCGATCCATGTCGCGTTCGGCGATGGCGACGTCGGCGAACTGCCGCCACCGCAGGCGGCAACGGGGACGAGGCTGGCGAGCCCGAGAAGCAGGGCGCGGCGGGAGACGTCGGGGCGTGCGTTCATGCGGCTGAACAGCGTAGCAGACGCACGGCTCAGGCCGGTCGGCCCTCCGGGCGGGCGCCTGGCCTGCGCGACGCCCCGGCGCCGGGCCCTACAGGCCGGGGGCGGCGGCCTCACGGGCAT
>JAEYZV010000201.1 GCA_023427865.1 Acidobacteriota bacterium | reverse complement strand
CGGTTCACGCGCTCGCACAGGCCGTGTCGGGTTCGCAGGTGGTGCTGACCCCGCTCGGGCGCCTCGTCGGAGAGCCGGAGTTCGGGCCGCTGACACGCGCCCTGTTGTCGGTGGCCGAGGGCGGTTGCTTCGGTGCCGGTCTGGCCCTCGGTCTCGCGCGGCGAGGCTGAAGGTCCGGGTACCGGGTATCGGGTACCGGGTACCGGGTGCCGGGCTCCTCACCGACATCTCACCGACTGCTCACAACGCGGTCAAGACTTGCCGCCGCGCGCCGCCGATGCTCGTTCCCGGCACCCTCCTGGCCGCATGACGCGCACCGAGGGGCCTGGGAGAACACGTCATGAGCATGTCCGTCCTTGCGCCCACCACCGGGCCCGCCACTCCGTTCGCGCGCAGCTACGATCCGGACGGGCCGTACCTGCGCCTCCGCGTTTCTACCGGCGCCGAGCAGGAAGTCATCGACCTGACCGACCAGCTCGAGGCGTTCCTCCTTCTCACCGGCGTGACGCGCGGCCTGCTCGTCGTCCACACGCTCCACACGACGACGGCGATCGTCGTCAACGAGGGGGAGCCGCTGCTGCACGGCGACCTGTTCCGGCAGCTCGAGCGCCTTGCGCCGCGGAGCCTCGCCTACGACCACGACGACCCGACGCGCCGCGTCGTCAACCGCGTCGATCGCGAGCGCACGAACGGGCACGCGCACTGCCGCGCGATGCTGCTCGGCAGCTCGGCGTGCGTGCCGGTCGTCAGCGGACGCCTGCTGCTCGGGCGCTGGCAGCGCGTGCTGCTCGTGGAGCTCGACGGCCCGCAGGAGCGGACGGTGGTGGCCACGATCGTCGGCGACGTATCCTTCCGGCATGCTTCGTCGTGACCTTCTCGCATTGCCGCTCGCCGTCGCGAGTGCGCCAGCCCTCTCACGCGCCGTTGCCGCAGAGGAGTCGCGGCCGCTGACCGTCGGCGACTTCAGCTTCGAGGGCCCGCTCGGTTCGCAGGGCGCGTCGATCGAGCGCGCCGGGCCCAATCACTTCCGCGTGCGGCTCGGCGCAGCGCCCAACCAGCCGGGCTGGCCCAACAAGCTGAACATGCGTATCCTGCGCCACGCACGCGGCAATCCCCTGCGCCTCGACGTCGCGTTCCCGGAAGGGACGGACTACGCGTTCAACGAGTACCACCAGTCGTTCTCGTACGACGGCGTGCACTGGCACCCGGTGGCGTGGGAGAAGGGCTATCTCGTATCGCCGCTTGCCGACACGCTCACGTTCCCGCCGTTCACCGCCGACGCGGTGTGGATCGGCACGCAGACGCCGATGTCGTGGGATGTCGACGCGCTCGGCCTCGTCGCGCGCTGGCGGCAGAGTCCGCACGTGAAGGTCCACACGGTCGGCAAGACGCTCGGCGGACGCGACATGTTGCGCCTGGAGATCACCGATGACGGGAGTCCGCACCCGCGTGCGCGGCGCTGGGTGCACTACTTCGCGAACCAGCACCCGGGCGAGCACAACTCGCAGTGGCGGCTTGCGGGCCTCGTCGACTGGCTGCTGAGCGAGGAGGCTGCCGACGTACGGCAGCGGCAGATCGTCCACGTCGTGCTGATGATGAGCCCGGACGCGCCGGCCAACGGCTGGTACCGCGTCAACGCACAGGGTGTGGACATGAACCGGAGCTACAAGCCGGCGGGGGCCGCCAAGGACACGCAGGCCCACGAGGCGTACGTCTGGCAGCGCGACCTGGAACAGCTCATGGCCTCGGAGGCGCCGGTCACGACCGTGTGGGCCATCCACACCTGGAGCGGCATCGTCGAGCCGCAGGTGATTCCGGGGCCCGAGTTGCAGGGGCCGCTCGGGACGTGGACCGACTTGCGCGAAGTCCTGGCGAGACACGACCGGCTGGGCCTCGTCGAGCCGATCACCCTGGCAAAGCGCGGGCAGTACGGCAACACCTCGTGGACGGACGGGCCGCACACCCAGTTCGGGATCACGGCGATGCTCTGCGAAGGCGGCGCCGTGTTGCAGACGCGACAGCTGAACGAGGCCTCTGGCGTCGCGATCATGAAGGCGCTCGGCGCGTTCTATCGCGACGTCAAGCCTGCCTGACGGTCGGGCGGGATCGGGAGGCGAGATCCGGCAACGGGCGTCGCCCGGTCGCCGCGTGCTTCTCGGGGCGCCCGACTATCGCGATCGCGGGTTGCGGAGGTAGTAGAAGCGGCCGTCCTCTGCGCCGCCGATGAAGTCCGGTACGCCGTTGCCGTCGAAGTCCGTGACCGCGGGGCTGACGTCATGCCCCTCGATGTTGCGCGCCGCGAGCGGACCAACGTCCCGGAACCACCATTTCCCGTCGCGGTGGGCAACTTGCACGAGCAGATCGGCATTGGCCGAGTTCACGAGCAGGTCGAACTGCCCGTCGCCGTTCCAGTCGGCGACGGCGATCTTGCGGCGGCCGCTGCCGCCGGCGGAGCGTTCGTTCAGCCGCAGCGGCGCGCCAGCCTCGTCCACGAACACGCGACGCGGCTGGCGCAGCACGCGCCGCCCGCGTGCCTGCGCGCGCTCGTACAGCGCGAGGTAGCCCTCGGTGTCGAGCATCGCCAGGTCTGGCAGGCCGTCGCCCGTGAAGTCGTGCACCACGGGTGTCGTCCGCCACTGCGTCAGCAGCGCCTTTCCCTTCGGCGTCTTCCATCCCCACCCGAGGCGCGGCTGCGGACTCTCCCATTCGACCTCGATCGGCTCCGCTGCCGCGAGTCGGGGCGCGGTGCGGGTCCCGACGTTGCGCAGCCACATCACCTCACCCAGGATCGAGTTGAGGACGATGTCGGGCAGCCCGTCGCCGCTCCAGTCTGCGACACTGAAGGTCGTGTAGCCCCACTTGGCTTCGATGGGCCCCTGGATCGAGCCATTGTGCCCGGCCATGACGCGGAACACGCGGCCTCCGGCCTCGAGTCTTCGGGGTGCCGCCCAGCGCGGGCGTTCCACGCCCCTCCCACTCAGGTTCTCGAACCAGTCGATGAACCCGGCCGTGTTGCCGCTCAGGATGTCCAGGTCGCCGTCGCCGTCCCAGTCGACGGTCGCGGGTGTGGCGAGCGCCCCGGACTTCAGCGTGTCGGCCTCCTGTTCGAAGTACTTCGGCGCCTCGAAGATCGGCGTGCGAGTCGCGTCGAGTCGCCCCGTGTTCTTCACGTAGGCGACGCGGCCGTCCTCGTCGCCGACGATCAGGTCGGCGTGGCCATCGCGGTTCCAGTCGAACGCCACCGGGACGACCATCTGCAGTTCCATCCGGAGCCGCCCACCGGCAGCGGAGGTCACCGGGCGACCGGCGGCGTACTCCGGGCGCGTGCGCGTGCCGACGTTCTCGTAGTACGTGAAGGCGTCGAGGAACTCGCCCGTGAGCAGATCGAGATCGCCGTCGCGGTCGAAATCCTCGAAGTTCGGCACGGGATTGCCGAGCGGCTGGTCGAGGCGCACACCGCCGGCGCGCAGCGGCTCCGGTGCCGCATACCTCGGAGCCTCGGTCGTCCCTTCGTTGCGCAGCACGTAGATCACGCCGTGCAGGGGCCCGTGCACCCACCGGCCGGTCGCGTCGTACCCATCGTCCCAGCCGTAGTCGGACCAGTCCTCGGCGGCCTGCACGACGTCGAGCGCGCCATCCTGGTCGATGTCGACGTACTTCCACACGTTGTGCCGGATGCGCGGCCCCTTCGGCTGCGCGCCGAACAGCGTCGTGTGCGCCGTCACGGGCAGCGGCAGCTTCAGTTCATGACCAGGCGTGAGGCCGGCGCGCAGCACGCCGGGCCATTCCGTGTTCATGCGCAGGACGCGCAGTTGTCTCCCCGCGGGCGTGTCCACGTACGACGGCGTCACGTAATGCTGCGTCGGGCCGAGTCGTCGCGCCCGGGCGAACACTGGCATCTCGACATGCGCGCCAGAGCGGTTCTCGAACAGGTAGACGCCGTTGTATGGCTTGTCGGGGCACGACACGAGCAGGTCGGTGTCGCCGTCGCCATCGGCGTCCCACGGAATCGGCCACGCCCAGAGACCGACGCCGAGGCTCACGTGCAGCCCCGGGTTGTCGTACGCCATCGGTTGGAGGGGCGAGTCGGAGGCGCTCGGGACGAGTGTGCCGAGGGCGAGGGCCAGGACGAGCGCGAACGACAATCGCATGCGCGCCAAACATACCAGCAAGGAGAAGGACGAAGGACGCGCGCCGCCCCGGTCAGATCGCCGTGTGTGCTGCCGCGACCATGGCGACGCTCCCGCCCGGCACCACCGACTCGAGCCAGCGGCGCGCCTTGTCGGCGAGCAGGCGCCACTCGTCCTCCCAGCCGCCGGCGTGCGTCTCGAGCCAGGCCACCGCCAGCGCGGTTGCCCACACGCGTTGGTCGTGTGCGTTTCCACTGGCCGGCGCGGGACGGGCGTGTTCGAGGTCGGCGAGTCGCGCGCCGAGCGCAGTCGCGAGCGCCGCATCGAGCTGCCATGATCCATCGGCCGCCTGCAGCGCGACGAGCGCATCCATCTGCGCCGGACGCCTCGAAGACGACACGCGGGCGAACCAGCCTGGCGCCTTCGGCTGCCGCATGGCCGCCGCTCGCATCATCACGCGTGATTCGGGCACGCCGGTTGCGGGATCGCCGACCGACAAGGCGCTGCCGAGCGACATGTACGGCATGCAGGCGAAGGTGTCGGAACTGGCGGCCTGCAGCAGCATCGGGAGCTGCCGTCCACCCCACCCGGAGGCCAGCGCGATCGGCACGCGCCGCAACTGCACGTCGCCGATCACCGGCGTGTCGCGTCGCTCCACGGCCACGTACGACGTCTCGCGTGACATCAGGCCGTAGCGCACCGCGAGGTCGACGACCTGTTGGCGCACCACCCCGGCGCGGCGATCACGCTGGCGCGATCCCCGGCCGTCGAGCCATTGGTCGCCTTCCTCGAGCTCACGGATGCGCGCCCTGGCGGCGAGGGTGGCCACTGCGGACCCAGCCGTCGCCGTTGCAGGCACGGGGACGTCCCATGTCACCGTTCCTTGCGTTGCCGTCGCCGAGAGCCTGACGCGCGGGGGCAGCGCCGCGCCCGGCGCGGCCGTGCCGTACGCGAGCAGCCGCTGTCCCGTGAACACCGGCGGCTCGCTCCGACGCGCGGCCGTCACCTCGCCACCGATC
>JAEYZV010000200.1 GCA_023427865.1 Acidobacteriota bacterium | reverse complement strand
CCCGGCGCGTTCGGGGAACGCGCCCTACCGGCCTTGCCGCCTGTTCTCACGCACCGATGCGGCGCAGGTGGGGCTCACCCCCCGATCTCACGGATGACGCGGCACGGGTTGCCCGCAGCAAACACGTCGGCAGGCACGTCGCGCGTGACGACGCTGCCCGCGCCGATGACGCTGCGCGACCCGATGCGTACACCGGGCAGGATGAGCGCCGCACCGCCAACCCAGACGTCGGAGCCTATCTCTATCGGCTTGCCGTACTCCTCGCGGCGCCGCAGCTCGGCGTCCATCGGATGCATCGGCGTGAGGATCTGCACGCCTGGCCCGAAGAGCGTGTAGTCGCCGATCCGCACCGGGCAGACGTCGAGGACGATGCAGTTGAAGTTGAAGAAGACGCGTTCGCCGAGCTCGATGTTCGTGCCGTAGTCGCAGAAGAACGGCGGCTGCATCCACACGGTGTCACCACCGCGGCCGAACAGATCGCGCAGGATGGCTCGACGCGCCTCGACCTGCGATTCGCGCGTCGCATTCAACGACTGGCACAGGTCGCGAGCACGCTCGCGTGCGGCGACGAGTTCGGCATCGAGCGGATCGTACAACTCGCCGGCCAGCATCTTCTCGCGCTCCGATCGCATCGACACCTCCGGGCGTCGGCCCGTCATTCGCACCGTTGTCGTCGCCCGCGTGGCTGCACGAGGGCACGCCAGTTGACGCGGCGTGACCTCACCCGGAAGCACGATCCACGCCGCGGGCCGAGAGCGCGGTCGGCAAGTGCCATCCCCGCCGCATCGCCATGAACCGGAGCCAGAAGCACAGTAGCGCCCCCGCCACCCCCGAGCCGGACGGCGGGAACCCCAGGGTACGTCCGACGACCACGACAGCCGCGCCGAGCAGCGCGGCGATCGCGTAGAGCTCGGTGCGGAGGACCGCCGGGATCTCGCGCACGAGCATGTCACGCACCATCCCGCCGCCGATGCCGGTCAGCATGCCGAGCAGCGTGGCGGGCACTGGCCCGGCACCGAAGGCAAGCGCCTTGCTCGCACCCGCGACGGCAAACAGCGCCAATCCCGCCGCGTCGAACACGAGCACCGGGCTGCGCAGGCGATTGATGACGCCATACCAGCGGAACGTGAGGAGTCCGGCAAGGATCGACACGGCGAGGTAGCGCCAGTCTGCGACGGCTGGCGGTGGCGTGGCGCCAATCATCAGGTCGCGAGCGATGCCGCCCGAGTTCCCGGCGGCGAACGACATCACGAGCACACCGAAGAGGTCGAGCTTGTGCCTGACCCCGGCGGCCGCCCCGCTCAGCGCAAACACGAACGTGCCGCCGAGATCGAACAGCAGCAGGAGCGCACCGACGACGACAGGATCAGGAACCATTCGGGCGACTTCGACCTCGGGCGGAAGACGTTGGCGGGCGACGTGCGCTACGCACGTGACTCCACGTCGGCAAGCAGCACCCTCGGGCCCTCGGCCGCCGTCGGATGCGTGAAGCGCGCGTCATGCCGCGCGGTAATCGGAAGGGTCCGCATCATTGCCTCCTCTGAGGAAGTCGCCAGGGCTCATGTCCGGCTCTCGCGCGGCATTCCGATCCCGATCGTGGGCACACCAGGCGCGAGGCGTGCTCGCCGCAAACGGCCACGTGAACGACGGACGCGCCATGGGAGAAGGAGCAGGCGATGGCAAGTGCGAGGTTCAAGGAGATCCTGCGGTGCCACGGCGTCGACGAACGGGCGGCACCGCATCCTGGCATGATCGTGCCCTTCGGCGGCGAGAACCAGGTGGTGCTCGAGACGTCGGGCATGGAGCTGCAGGTGCACCATCCGTCCCTCACGGTGCACGAGTTCGACGGCCGCGAACTGATGGGGCGCATGCTCCGGGGCGTGCAGGACGAGCTTGCGCAACCGGGAGTCGACCGGCAGCAGCGCGACACGTTCATGCCGGACAACCGCTGGCACCAGCCCCGGTTCCTCCGCATCCTCGGCAAGACGGCAACCGGCTTCCCGGGCATCTTCGTCAAGGCCGTGCCCCGTGCCTCCACCGGCGGCAAGGCGTCGACGGCCGCCACACTGCAGGTCGCCGTCGTCAACCGCATCGTGGTGAAGGTCGCCATCCGCAACGTGTGCGCACGCGACGCGCATGGCCACATGCGCTTCCACGCCAGGCGGCCCTGCGACCCCGCCAGGGAGGTCGCCCAGATGAACGCCATCTGGAGGCCCCAGACCAACGTCGTGTTCGAACTCGTGCCGTCGGGCGACCTCGTGGTCGATCACCGGGATCGATCGACGCAGGAAGGGCTCAGGATCGCTTACGGCATGACGAGCGCACCGACGTTCGTCGCCGAGTCCACGGTGTGGGCGGACAAGAACTCGGGCTGGTTCGCGAAGCACCGCGTGCCCGGCACGCACATGACCTTCTTCGTCGTGCACAAGCTGCACTCGGGCGGCGACCCTGTCTACGGCAAGGGCGGGATTACGCCCAACGGCACCATGCATCGTGCCTCCGGCGTGTCCTTCGTCTCCGACACGCGCCTCCCGAGCACGTTTGCCCACGAGGCCGGTCATTTCGTGGCCGACATGGGGCATGATGGCACCGACACCACGCTCCTCATGCGGGGAGAAGGATCGGGGTACAAGATCCCGTTCCACCTCGCGCGACGTTTCAGGGAGTCGTTCGCAAAACGTCGGGTGATTTGAACGCCAGGCAGACACCTTGCGCCCCTGTGCGCATCATCGCCCTCCGCACGTCAGGTGAGACGAACGCCATGACCGAGACATCGACTTCGGGCAATGAGCGCACGCGCCGCCGCTTCGTGATGACCGAGGCGGTGGCCGTCCTCGAGAGGACACCCGCGACGCTCGACACGCTGCTGCGCGGCCTGCCGGACGGGTGGATCGCGGCACACGAGGGCGGCGACACGTGGAGCCCCTACGACGTCATCGGGCACCTGATCCACGGCGAACGGGCTGACTGGCTGACGCGCGCGCGCATCATCCTCGAACACGGCGCCACCCGCGCATTCGATCCGTTCGACCGCCTCGCGCAGTTCGAGGAGTCGCGCGGTCGGACGCTGGCGGAACTCCTCGACGAGTTCGCGCAGGCACGAGCGGGCAACCTGCGCGAACTGGCGGCGCTCGACCTCTCTGACGCCGACCTCGACAGGCGAGGGCTGCATCCGTCGCTTGGCGCGGTGACGCTGCGGCAGCTGCTCGCGACGTGGGTCGCCCACGATCTCGATCACATCTCGCAGATCGTCCGCGTGATGGCGCGGCAATACAGCGACGAGGTCGGTCCGTGGCGGGAGTCCCTGAGGATCGTGAAGGAGTAAGGACGAAGGAGTAAGGACGGAGGAGGAAGGACGGAGGAGGAAGGACGGAGGACGAAGGACGGAGGACGAAGGAGGGCGGAGGAACGACGCGGGCGGATGAGGCTGGTCCGCAG
>JAEYZV010000192.1 GCA_023427865.1 Acidobacteriota bacterium | reverse complement strand
CCTCCCCCGGCCAATCCGTCGCCGGCGGGCCCGGCCCGAGGGGCCCGCGCGCCGGCGCGCGCCGGGCAAGGCCCGGCGCCTACGTCCGTGACGAAGTGCGCGCGATCGGGTGCGGTCGGGAAGCGCGTTCCCCGAACGCGCGGTCAGGCGATCTCGCCGACGGCCGTGCTACGCCATCGCGATATGGCGCTCGCCGTCGAGCACGCGACGCAGCACCGTCACGAGCACGCGCGGATGGCACGGCTTGCCGATGAACGCGGCACAGCCGGCGTCGAACGCGCGCTTGCGGAACCGTCCGTCGGCGGCAATCCATCCGGTGAGCACGACGAGAGGCGGCGCGTCGGCACGCTGCCCGAGCGACGCGCAGGCCTGCCACTGCCCGACGTGCGCGAGGTCCACCAGCACCACGTCCGGACGCGCCAGGTCCAGCAGCGCGTCGACGTGCTCGAACGCCGGCGTGCAGGTCGTGCGCAGGTCCGCGGTGCGTGCGAACCAGTCCGTGTAGAGCTCCCTCGCGTCCGAGTCGTCAGACACGAGAAGCACGTGCGACCGCCCCATACGGTTGCAGGTGCAAGCCGCGCGCCACGGGAAGGTCGTCCCGTTCCGCCCGTTCGTGCGAATGGAGGTCCGCCGCGCCTCGCGAGATCCGCGACCGCTCGCCGATGTGACGCCTGGATGGCGGCGCGCCACCAGCGCGCGTACTACCAGGTCCGGACGCGGCCGGTGTCGACGTGGACGAAGTTGGAGGTCGGGTAATAGCCGACGCCGCCGCGCTTCAGGGCACGGGCGGCGTCCCGCAGGTCGGCGAGATCGACGCCGGGCACCCGGATGTCGATGGCCATGCCCTGCATGTGCAGGCTGCCCGACGCCACGCCGCTGCTGCGCTCGCGCAGCCGGGCGTTCGTGCGCGGAGAGCGGTACCCGGAGATCACCTCGAACGCTCCCCGCGCACGCGTCTCACGCGACAGGGCGTGCAGCAGGTCGAGCAGTTCGCGGTCGATGTCGTGCTGCTCGTCGGTGCGGAAATCGCGGAGCAGGACGTTCACCGATGCCAGCGCGTCCGGAACGTAGCTCCCCGCGGTCATGTACTCCACGTCGAGTTTCTCGCCCGTGTGGAGGTGCGCGAAGCGCAGGCGTCGCGAAACGCGAGGCATGGCGACGCTTACGTCGGGCAATGCCAGCGCGGGTACGGCAAGTGCGAGGGTCTGGAAGAAGTACCGACGATTCACGGTCACACTCTTGGACGTTGGCCCGGGGTCGTTCAGCCGTATGGTATCGCGTCGGCGACAGGAGTTGAGGACGAGCCCGCGCTCGCACGGCACAGCCAGGCGCTGCCCACGCTACCGCTGACGCGGACCTGGCTGCGCGCCTATCTCCACACGCAACAGCGCGCGGCCGACCTGGATCTCGTCACCCGACCGTACCCGCACGCCTCGCGGATCGTGTCGCGCCACCGGGATGACCTCGCCCTCCCGGAGGATGGCGGTGCCGTTGCTGCTGCCTTCGTCGTACAGCCGGTAGTCCCCGCACGTCGGGTCGAAGCGCAGCCGCGCGTGGGCGCGGCCCACCGTCTCGGTGACGCCGTCCACGACGTCGGCAAACGCGATGCGGTTGCGCCGTACGCGGCCGAACCCGTCGGTGGCGTCGGCACTGCGCCCGATCGAGACGACGCGTTCGCTGAACGTGCAGGTCGGCGTCACCGACTCGCCTTTCAACACCGTTACCGAAAGCGGCGGCGGCGCGACGCGATCGGACGCCGTCAGCGCGGCTGCCGGCGCAGCAGGCGGCTCCTGCCGGGTGAACGCGACGTCGAACACGCGATCGTCCGCCCACCCGGGCGGCGCGACCGCGAGACACGTCAACCGCACGTCGAGTGCCGCGGGCATCTCGCACATCACTTCCGCGAGGCGCTCCCGCACGCGGGCCGCGAACCCGTCGAAGCAGGCCTCGACCGCCGGTGCCGCACCGTCGCTCGCGAGCACACGGACCTGCATCGCCGAGTACGGGAAGACGCGTCGCCCCCGGCCGATCGGCTGCACCCGCCTGTCCACCTCGTCGAGCACGGCCTGCGCGATCTCGAGCGGAGTCGCATCGCGGCCGAGTGGCGCGTCGAAGAACGTCCGGAGGCGAGTGCGGAGGTCGCGGCCGAGCGCAGTCATGCGTGTCACGTCCATAAGGCTTCCTCGAAACGGCCGTCGGCATTCGGCCGCCGGCCGTCGCATCTCCCGAATTCGTCCATGTCACGGCTCGAAGAGGCCCAGATTGCGCGCCGCGTCGACGATCTCGCCGGCGATCGGCGCGGCGCTGCGCGCGCCATATCCGGCGTGCTCGACGATGACGGCGAAGGCAATCGGCCGCGCACCGCCGTACGGCGCAAAGCCCACGAACCACGAATGCGACGGCGCACCGTCCACTTCGGCAGTGCCCGTCTTGCCCGCGATCGGTGTCTGGTTGCGCGCCACGACGCGGCCGGTCCCGGACGTGACGGCCTCGCGCATGTAGCGGGCCAGGCGCGAGGCGTCCGCCGCCGACAGGAACCGCTGTTGCGAGGACGCCGCAGCACGCGGCATGGCGGGCGCGTCGGACGTCCAGCGCACGGGGACCACCGTGCCGCCGGCAGCGATGGTCGCGGCGACGCGCGCCATCTTCAGCGGCGAGGCGAGCACCTCGCCCTGACCGTACCCTGCATGCGGGAGCGTCCGGCGGAGCGCCACGGCGGTCGCCGGG
>JAEYZV010000150.1 GCA_023427865.1 Acidobacteriota bacterium | reverse complement strand
CTCGGTGTGCCCCACGGCGAGGACGACGCCTCGTGCGCCCGCCCGCGCGATCAGGTCGTCGGCCTGCTCCAGCGTCGTCGTCATCGGCTTCTCGCCCAGCACGTGGATGCCGGCATCGAGGAGCATCGCGGTCAGCGCGTGGTGCGCGTCGGTCGGTGCCGCCACCGTCACGGCGTCGACCTGGCCCACGAGCGCCGCCGCGTCGGTGAAGTGCGCCGCCGCGCCGTGTTGCGCGGCGATCTCGGCGGCACGTGTGGCGTTGACGTCGACCACGGCCGCAAGTGTCGCACCGGGCATGTCGCCCAGGACGCGCGCATGATGGCGCCCGAGCGCGCCCACCCCGACCACCCCAACCCGTAACGCGTCAGCCACGCATCTGTTCTCCGAGAGGACGTCCGACGACAATCACGCCCGCGCGTTCGGCGGCCTCGACCATCGCCTCGCCGTCGAGGACGAGCGTGCGTCCGGCGTCGATGGACAGCAACCGGATGCCGGCCTCCTGCAGCACGGCAATCGTCGGCACGCCCACCACCGGCACGTCGAAGCGCATGTCCTGCTGCGGCTTGGCCACCTTGATCACCGACGCGCCAGGCCCGGCGAGGCGGCCGGCGCGACGGATCGCCTCGTCGGTGCCTTCCATCGCCTCGACGGCGACACCGCCTGATCCTTCACCACGATGGTCTGGCCGATGTCGAGACCGGCGATCGCGTCGGCCATCCGGTAGCCGAATGCCAGGTCGGCACGAGCCGTGTCGTCCAGGGCCGGTCCGGCGATATGCCCTTCACGGGCGAGGAGCGGCTGGATGAACGCCGTCGAGTCGAGCAACTCGATCCCCTTGCCGCGCATCACGTCGGCGATGGCGGAGATCAGCGCATCGGTCGACTTGGCGCGCAGGCGCATCAGCACCTGCATCAGCGTCCAGTCGGGCGTGATGTTGGCAAACAGCTTCGCGTGCTTGACCTGCCCGGCCATCACGGCCTGACGACATCCGGCCGCCTGGAGAAGCTGGATGCACTTGCCGAGCTGTCCGAGCGAGATCGTGTGGAGCGTGGCACCGATCGCTGCCGCCCGCTGCGCGAGATCCGCCTCCACTTCCTCCTTCACCGCGACAACGGTGACGTCGTGCCCGAGGGCGCGTGCGGCGTCGAGGACGAGCAGGGGGAACTTGCCGTTGCCGGCGATGAGACCGATGGAAGCCATGGACAGGGGGCTACAGCCTGCAAGCTCCAAGCCTACCCGAGGCGCGCAGGCACGCGGCAGGCCACGGATCGCAGGCTACTCGTCAGGAGGGACGTCCTCGAGCCGCCGCGACGCACGCCGCAGGATCACGCCGCGCTTCGAATGGCGGATGAAGTCCACCAGGTACTGCACTTCCGCGCAGCGCAGCTCGGGGTCGTTCTCGATCTGCGCCAGCGCGCGCGTGGTGTTCAGCTTCGAGACGAGCAGGTAGCGGTACGCGTGCCGCAGCCGCGTGATCACGTCCTCGGAGAACCCGCGCCGCATGAGGCCGACCGTGTTCAGCCCGTAGTTGCGCGCACGGTTGCCCACCGTCTTGGCAAACGGCAGCGCGTCCTTGGTGACCACCGAGTAGCCGCCGATGAACGCGTGGCTGCCGATGCGGCAGAACTGGTGCACGCCAGAGAACGCGCTGATCGTCGCGTGGTCCTCGACGGCGACATGACCGCCGAGCGTCGCGCCGTTGCCGAAGATCGTGTTGTTGCCGACGACGCAGTCGTGCGCGACGTGGGAGTACGCCATGAACAGGTTGCGGTCGCCGATGCGCGTCACGCCGCCGCCCCCCGCCGTCCCGCGATGGATCGTGACGAACTCGCGGAACACGTTGTGCCGGCCGATCTCGAGGCGGCTCGGCTCGCCGCGGAACTTCATGTCCTGCGGGATCAGCCCGATCGACGCGTACGGGAACACCTCGGTGCCCTCGCCGATCGTCGTGTCCCCATCGATGATGGCCCCGGCCCCGATCCGGCACCGCGGCCCGATCTTCACGTGCGGCCCAATCACGGCGTTAGGCGCCACCACGGTGCCCGCGCCGATCTCCGCGCCCTGTTCGACGACCGCCGTCGGATGGATGATCGCCGGCTCGGGCTCGATCGCCATGACGAGCGTGCCCTCGGCGACGACCTGATCCTCCACGTACGCCACGCCGCGCACGCGCGCCATCGCCGGGCGTCGCCGCACCACCGAAAGCTCGAGCCGCACGCAGTCGCCCGGGCCCACCGGCTTGCGGAACTTCGCGCCGTCCACGCCGCGCAGCAGCGCGCGGTGCGGCAGGATCGTCCCGTCAGGTGCCTGGAGCAGCAGCACGCTGGCGGCCTGCGCCATCGACTCGATCATCAGCACGCCCGGCATGAGGGGCGCCCCCGGGAAGTGGCCCGGAAAGAAGTCCTCGTTGACCGTGACGTTCTTCATGGCGACCAGACGCTCACCCGTGGTGAGCTCGGTCACGGCGTCGACCATCTGCTGCGGGAAGCGCGAGCAGAGCCGATCGACAACTGGCGGGAGGTTTATGGACACGTGTCGCTCGTCGGCTGCCGGAAGGTCGGCAGCACGGGCCCGACGCGGCGCGCGGACCCGACTGCCACAGGGCTGGCTCTACCTGGCGGCGGGCGCGGCCGCGTCGAGGGCGGCCACGACGTCGTTGGTGACGTTCAGGCCCGCGTCCACCCAGACCACGCCGGCGTCGGCGATGCTCAGGATGAAGTGCAGGTTCTTGGCCTTGGCCACCTGCTCGATGACGGGCAGCAGCTTCTGCTGGAACTGGAGCTGCAGGTCCTGCGTGAAGTCCTGCACTTCCTTCTGCGCGTCCTGGCTGGCGCGCTGCAGTTCGGTCTGCAGGCGCTCGATCTCCTTTGCCTGCTGGGCCCGTGCCGACTCGCTCAGCACGGCGCCGCCGGTCTCGAGCTTCTGCTGGGCCGCCTGCAGCTGCTTCTGCCGGCCCTCGAGCTCGGCCTGCTTCTTGGCCTGCAGTTCCTTGATCTTCTGGCCCGCCGCCTGCCCTTCCTTGCTGGTCGTGGCGATGGCGTTCAGGTCGACGTAGGCGACCTTGGCGTCGGCCGGGAACGGCCGGGGCGGCGCGGGAGCGGCCTGGGCCGGGGGCGTCTGCGGGGCCGGCGCGGCCCCCTGCGACGCTGGCGGCGTCTGGGCCCCGGCAGTCGCAGCCACCAGGAAAAGGGACATCACCGACACGGCAATCACGGACTTCATCGACAGCAATCCTTTCGACCGACGGCGGACACGCACCTCAGGCGTGGGCCCGCCACATTGAATCATGGTTCAGCTCAGAACGTGGACCCCACCGCGAAGCGGAACTGGAAGTTGCGCGTCGGCGTGTAGTCGTTGCGCAGCGTGCCCTCACGTTGCGGGTTGGCTGCGAAAATCAGTCGGAACGGCACGTTCAGTACGGGCATGAAGAATCGCACCTCGGCGCCCGTCGAGGTCTTGAACTCGTTCCAGGCGAAGCGCTCGCCGTCGCCGCGCACCTGGCCGGCGTCGTAGAACAGCACCAGGCGCACGGGACCGGCGACGCTGATCAGGTATTCGGCATTGAACAGCAGGCTCTTGTTGCCGCCGAGCACGATGCCCGACACCGGGTCGCGCGGCCCGATGCTGCGGATGTCGAAGCCGCGCACGCTGAACTCGCCGCCCTGCACCAGCCGCTCGAACAGCGGCAGCGGCAGCGACGTGCCCCAGGGCCGGATGTACTCGGTCTCGACACGGAAGCCGACCGACGTGCGACGCGTGTGCTGGAGGAACTGCACGAACTCGAACCGCGGCTTGAGGAACTTCGTGTTGCCGCCGATGCCCGCAAAGTCGATCGACGCGGTGAGGCGGCGGCCCGTGTTGGGAAAAATCGGATTGTCGACCGTGTTGTGCACGAAGCTCGGCACGATCTTGCTGATCGTGCGTGCCCCGCCCGGCGTGCACACACGCCCGCCCTCGGGATTCTCCGCGGTCGGCGGTGTCGTCTCGCACTGCAGCAGCAGCGAATCGGCAAGGAACGGGTTGCGGTCGATGACGTCGGGATTGGTGAACCCCTCGTAGAGGTCCTTGATCGTCGTCCGTTCGAACGAGTACTGCAGGAAGC
Source organism: Acidobacteriota bacterium (assembly GCA_023427865.1). Classification (GTDB taxonomy): domain Bacteria; phylum Acidobacteriota; class Vicinamibacteria; order Vicinamibacterales; family Vicinamibacteraceae; genus Luteitalea. The sequence goes on along the minus strand of JAEYZV010000150.1, from coordinate 1,685 downwards.
CGCGCGTGAAGTTGCGCGCCAGCGGGAAGCCCCACACCGTGTTGAACCCGGAGCTCTCCTGCGTGAACGCACCGAGGTACCGGATGGCGCGCCGCGAGATGTCGATGCCTGCCGTGATGGGGCGGTCGAAGAGATACGGCTCGGTGAACGCGAGCTGGTAGAACTGCGTGCGCGAGCCGGCCGCAATCGAGAGCGAGAGCGTCTCGCCGCGCCCGAGGAAGTTCGACGTGGCGAACGCCAGCTGCCCGAAGAAGCCCTCGAACTGCGACACGCCGGCGCCGAACGTCAGCTGGTTGCGGTTCTGCTCCTGCAGCTCCAGCGTGACGTCCACCTGGTTCTTCTCGCCAGGCGTCTTCTTGACGTCGATCCCCTCCTGCCCTTCCTCGAGCTGCTTGAAGTACCCGAGCTGGTTCAGGCGGCGGACGCTGTTCTTCAGCGACTCGGTGTTGAACACCCCGCCTTCCACGAGATTCAGCTCACGCCGGATCACGTTGTCGCGCGTCGTGGTGTTGCCCTTGAACGTGATGCGGTTGATGAAGTACTGCTCCCCCTCCTGCAGCCGCATCGTCACGTCGACGATGGGGGGGCCGTTGGGCTCGGCGCCGTCCGGCAGGAACTGATCGGGGTTGCTCGGGTCGACGAGGTCGAGCGGCTTGAGGTCGGGATAGCCGGTGAACTCGAAGTAGCCGCCGGTGCCGTACAACTCGCGCGCCTTCTCCAGGCCCTTGCGAATCTTCTTCTCGGAGTAGTAGTCGCCGGTCTCGAGCTTGAAGATGGGCTGCAGGACCTCGCCCTTGAGCACCGTGTTGCCTTCGAAGGTGAACTTGCCCACCCGGTAGCGGCGCCCCTCGGTGACCGGGATGCGCAGTTGCACCCACCGCGACTTGCCGTCGTCGGAGGTGTCCAGCGTGCGGATCTCGGGCTGGCCGATGCGCGCAGTGATGTAGCCCTTCTCGCGGTACAGCGATCGGACGTTCTCGGCGTCCTCCTCGAACTTCGCCTGCTGGTAGACGCCCTTGCCGCGGAAGCGGTTGATGAGGGACCGCTCCTTGTTCTCCTTCATCCGCCGCTTCAGCGCGCCGTCACCGATCGCCTCGTTGCCGATGAACTCGATGTCCTTGATGAGGACCCGCGGACCGTCCTCGATGTGGAACGTCAGGTTGACGATCTTGGGCCCGCCCGCCACGGGCGTGATCGTGTGCGTCACTTCGGCGTCGAGGTAGCCCTTCTCGGCGAGCATCTCGCGGACGACGCTCTCCACTCGGCGGATCTGGGCGGGGTCGATGAACGAGTCGAGTCGGATGACGTTGTTGATCTCGCGCAGCTTCTCGTCGACCTTCGTCGATTCGATCTTCTCGCTGCCGACGTACTCGACGATCTTGACGCGCTGCCGCTCCTCGAGCCGGAACCGGACGTACTTGCCCACCACCCCGTTCGGGTACGTCGTGTCGAGCACCTCGACCGCGAGGTCGTCGAGGAAGTTCGTCGCCCAGAGCCGCTTGAAGTCCTCGACGAGGTCCGCCTCGAGCTCCGGCGTGTAGGGCACCCACACGTTCTGGGACGGCCGGCTTCCGCGCGCCTTGACGTAGTACAGGTACGTCTCGACGTCGATGGAGGAGACGTTGCCCTGGTTGGGGAAGCAGAGCTCCACCGCCCGCAGGACCGGCCCGCTGTCGGCCGGCGGC
>JAEYZV010000546.1 GCA_023427865.1 Acidobacteriota bacterium | reverse complement strand
GTGCACCAGCGAGCGCATGCCCTGGTACTCGCCGGACGTAAGGAACCAACCGGCGACGGTATCGTTCTCGAACCGGCAGCGAGAGCCTTCGATTGTCCAGTTGGTCGTCATGTCATTCCGGCGGAGCGACTTCGGGGCGGCACACGTGCTGCCGCGGATCCTGAGCGCCTGCCTGCCTCACGGAGGGATGTCGGGCCACAGATGGAATGGCAGGGTGCTCGTGCAGCACCGACCGAGAGGATAGCCGATCGACGGCCCGCTCTCGGCCCGCGCTTGCCGGCATTGTCGATCGATCGCGCCTCCATCTTGACAGAGGTATAACAGTGCTGTCAGAGTTCGGCCGTGGCTCCACAGCCTCGTCCGGGACTCGGTACGCTGCTGCGCCATCTCCTGGAGCTGCTCGACGGTGACGTCCAGCGCGCCTACGACGAGCTCGGGCTCGACTACCGGCCGCGGTACACGCCGGTGGTGGTCGCGTTGCTCGATCGTGGCCCGAGCTCGATCCAGGACATCGCGAGTGCGGCCCTGATGACGCATTCGGCCGCGAGCCAGACGGTGGCGCAGATGGCGCGCAAGGGATTGGTAGAGGTCAGAACTGGCCACGACCTCCGGCGCCGTGTCGTCCACATCGGCAAGCCGCTGGAGCAGATGCTGCCGACGCTCCGCCGCCAATGGGCCATGGCAGCCGCCGCGGCGCAGGCGCTCGACGAGGAACTCCAGACCGGACTCGGCGACGTGGTGAACGACGCCATCCGCGCGCTCGAGCGCGAGCCGTTCAGCACGCGCATGCGAAGAGCCGCCCGTGCGAGGCGTCCGCGGATCTCGCAAGGAGTACCTGATGCGCGCGTGGGTTAGTGGAGCCGGCGTGCTCCTTGCCGTCGTCACCGTGCTTGCCACCGACGCTCGTGCACAACCGTCGCTGTCGGTGACCGAACGCCAGGGCATCGTCCAGGCCATCGCCGATCTCGTGGAAGCGCGCTACGTCATTGCGGACACCGGGCGGGCTCTGGCCGAACAACTCCGCCGCGATGCCGCCACCGACCGATGGCGGGATCAGTCGGAGCCGGAGGCGTTCGCCGCGGCCATCACGGCGCACCTCCGCTCGGCATCAGGCGACGGTCACCTCGGACTCAGCTATCGGCCGGCGCCGCTCCCCGCCGAGAGCGCGGCCGCCGAGCAGACGTACGGTGCCGAGCAGATGGAACGCTGGTACGGCGCGCACCTGAACTACGGGTTCGAGCAGATCCGGCGGTTCGACGGCAACATCGGATATCTCGACCTGCGTGTCTTCGCGCCGGCATCCACCGCCGGCGACGTCGCTGCAGCCGCCATGACCGTACTGGCGCAGTCGGCGGCGCTCGTCATCGACCTTCGCGAGAACGGCGGCGGCCACGGCGAGATGGCGCACCTGCTTGCCGCCTACCTGCTCGACGGGCCGCAGCCGATGAGCGGCTCGTACGACCGACCGAGCGATACCCGCACGTGGGCGCTGACCCCCGCCTGGGTGCCCGGTCGGCGATACGGTACCGCGCGCCCTGTCTACGTCCTGACCTCGAAGCGCACGTTCTCGGCGGCCGAGGGCTTCGCGTACGACCTGCAGGCCCTTGGCCGCGTGACCGTGGTCGGCGAACGGAGTGGAGGCGGCGCGCACCCGTTCGCGTACCGCCGCGTCCATCCACACTTCGTGCTGTCGCTCGCCGAAGGTCGCTCGATCAACCCGATCACCGGCGGCAACTGGCAGGGCACCGGCGTCATCCCCGACGTGGCGGCCCCGGCAGATCAGGCGCTCGAACGCGCCTTGGAGCTTGCCCGTACGGCCCTTCCCGGGCGTTCGCGGTAACGCCATAGGGAATGCGCACCAAGGTGCCTGGCGATGAAGGCCGCGGCGGTTCGTATGGGGTTGGCGCGGTCAGTCGCCCATCAGCGCCCCCAGCGAGAAGATGGCCGCGAGTATCGCGCTCGGGACGTGCAGGGCGAACGCCAGCCCCGCTGCCACCCCATCCTCGCTGTGTCTCAGTGTGCGAGCAGCGCGGCACCCCCCTTGCACGGATCCCGCAAGCCACGCCATCGGCACGAGCCGCGCGACAGCCGGCGGGAATGGCTCCGCTTTGATGTACAGGACGTAACCGAGTCCGGCCAGCGCCGAGCCCGCTACGAGCAGCAGGGCGCGCATGCCGTCCGACATGTGACCTCCTTCCTTCACGCCGAGCGATCTCATGGCTCCACAATCTGAAGTTCGCGAACGGGAACGCGGTCGCTCCACAAGCCCATGAATCGCTGTGCCGGCGTGTCCCCCAAGGCGTACTCGCGATGCTCACCGCGGTACACGGCGTCGACGAGCCCGTCGAGCAGCTTCCACGTGCCGTAGTAGTCCAGCGCGTCCGTCACCATCGGGCCGCGACGCCCGTCGCCGAACACCGGCCCCCCGTCGTCACGCTGCAACCATCCCGGAGGGCCGTCGATGAGCATTCCCGGCGCCGTTGGCGCCCGGTGGTCAGCGACCAGGCCGGCAGGGCCACGGTCGTCCGAGAACATCCGGACGTAGTCCTTGTTGGCGCGAGGCACTGCAGTCGCGCCGGCGTAGATTCTCCGCGCATCGATCTCGCGCACGAACTCGTCGTCATCACCCACGACCGTGAGCAGCAGCATGCTCGACGGAAGTCTTGCCAGGTCCTCGAGGTGGAAGGCGATTGGCGAAGCCTCAGGCCACGTCTTGCCTGGCTCGACGGACATCAACGCAAGCGGCGGCGGCAACTCGCCCTGGGAGGCTCTGACGGCCAGGTTCGCCATCACCAGGCCGCCCATGGAGTGGCCGACAAACACCAGACCACGGTCATCGGGCACCACGTGGCCGGGCGACCGCAGCTCGTCGAGGCCTCGGCCGACGGCCGCGAGTGCGTTACCGGTGAAGTCCCGAACAGGCGTTCTCAGGTCGGCTTGGTAGCGTGGATAGATCACGGTGAACCCTCGCCTGACGACATGGGCGATCCACGCCCCATAAATGTCAGGATCGGTTGCGCCCCACCCGTGCCCGAAGACCACGACCGGCGCGCTCCTGGGTGCCGGGTCGGCGGGTTCGAAGAGATACACCTCATCCGCCCCCGACCCGAGTATCGATGTCCTGATACTGT
>JAEYZV010000125.1 GCA_023427865.1 Acidobacteriota bacterium | reverse complement strand
TGGCTGGCGCTGCTGATCGAGTCGCTGCTGGTGCGCGGGCAGGGCGACGCGGGCCGCTCCGAGCAACTGCGGTTGCGCGCGTTCGAGGACGCACCCGCGTCGACCGGCGCCATCGACGGGCGGCCGTTTGCCTGGATCGCCGACGCCGACTCGCGCCTCGGTCCGGTCCTCGAGGCGATGATCAACGGCCGCTACTACTGGATTCCGTTCGCGCGGCTGACGCGCGTGGACATCGACGCCCCCGAGGACCTGAGGGACGTCGTCTGGATGCCGGCCCACCTCCAGTTCGAGAACGGCGGCGAGACCCTCGCGCTGATTCCCACCCGATACCCGGGCTCGGAGCACGCCGCCGACGGCCTCGTGGCGCTGGCGCGCAAGACGATCTGGGAGGAGGCGGGAGCCGACGCGCATCACGGGCTGGGGCAGCGGCTCATCGCCACCGACGCCGACGAGACGCCGGTGATGGAGATACGCCAGATCACCATCGACGCCGGCGGCACCGCAGGGGCCGAGGACGATGGCTGAGACCGCCGCCCAGTCCGATCGCCTCCAGCCGGCGCTCCTCGATCGCCTCGTCGACGAGCGTCCCGACCAGAAGCTGGAACCACGCGAGCAGCGGTCGCTGTCCAAGAGCCGGCTCCGGCAGGCGGTGCTGCGTGATCTCGCCTGGTTGTTCAACACCGTCAAGCTCGAATCGAGTGTGGACCTCGAGAAGCTGCCGCACGTGCGTCGCTCCGTGGTCAACTTCGGGCTGACCGCGCTGTCGGGCAAGACCGCTTCGACCCTCGACGCCATCGCCCTGACCAACGCGATAAAGCAGGCCATCCTCGACTTCGAGCCCCGCATCGTGCCGGCCACGCTGCAGGTGCGCACCGTCATCGATCCGGGGCAACTGGATCACCACAACATCGTCGGCGTCGAGATCCAGGGGCACTTGTGGGCACAGCCCATCCCGCTCGAACTGCTGGTGCGCACGGAGATCGACCTCGAGACGGGCCGGGTCGAGATCTCGGATCTGCTGCCCACGCGAGTCGCCTGAGGTGGATCCGCGCCTGCTGCAGTACTACAACCTCGAGCTGCAGCACCTGCGCGAGATGGGTGCGGAATTCGCGCAGCAGTTTCCCAAGGTGGCCGGACGTCTCGGCATGCACGGCCTCGAGGTGGCCGATCCCTACGTCGAGCGACTGCTCGAGGGGGTGGGGTTCCTCGCCGCGCGCGTCCAGCTGAAGATCGACGCCGAGTTCCCGCGTTTCACGCAGGCGCTGCTCGAGATCGTGCTGCCGCACTACCTCGCGCCGGCCCCATCGATGCTCGTCGCGCAGTTCAAGCCCGAGGCCGACGACCCGAATCTCGCCAGGGGTTTCACGGTGCCGCGCGGCTCGACGCTGATCGCGCAGATGGGCAGCGACGACGCGACGGCGTGCGAGTTCCGCACGGCGCACGCGACGACGCTGCTGCCGATCCAGGTCACGTCGGCCAGCTACTTCACGTTCGCCCCCGACCTGCCGCTGAACACGCTGCCGATCGGCCGCCGCATCAAGGGCGGCATCCGCATCCGGCTGAAGGCGGCAGGTGGGCTGCGGTTCGACGAACTCCCGCTGGACCGGCTCGACTTCTACCTGGCCGGACGCGATGACGTGGCCAACAAGCTGTACGAGCTGAGCCTGTCCTCGCCACTCGGCGTGATGGTGCTGCCCGCCAGGCGGACGTCGAAGGGTGCCCTGCAGCTACTGCCGCCAGCGACCGTGCGGCCGATGGGCTTCGAGGACGATCAGGCGCTCCTGCCCGTGACCCTCCGTTCGTTCCACGGGTACCGCCTGCTGCTCGAGTACTTCTGTTTCCCGCAGCGCTATCGATTCGTCGAACTCGCGAACCTGGCCAGGGCCGCGGCCCTCGTCACCGACGAGATCGAGGTCGTCATCCTGCTCGAACGCGGCGACGCGGGCCTCGAGAGCATGGTGGACGCCTCGAATTTCGCACTGTTCTGCACGCCCGCGATCAATCTGTTCCCGAGACGCGCCGACCGCATCCACATCTCGGAGGGCGCGTACGAGTATCACGTCGTGCCGGACCGGACGCGGCCGCTGGACTTCGAAGTGTACGAGGTGACCAGCGTCGTCGGGCACGGCATCGGCTCGCACAGTGAGCAGGAGTTCGTGCCGCTCTACTCGCCGTACGGCGGCGACCGCGGCAGGCAGGCCACCGCGTACTTCACGACACGGCGTGAACCGCGCGTGTACTCGGCGGCACAGAAGCGCCGCGGTTCGCGTTCGAGTTACATCAGCACCGAGGTGTTCCTGGGGCTCGTGGATCAGAGCCAGGCGCCGTACGGCGGCGATCTCCGCCAGCTGTCCATCCAGACGCTGTGCACGAACCGGGACCTGCCGTTGCAGATGCCGGTCGGCCTGGGCGCGACCGACTTCACGCTCGACGTCGCGGCGCCCGTGGCCTCGATCCGCACGGTGAACGGACCGAGCCGGCCGCGCGCGCCGCTGGCCGACGGCGCCGTCGCCTGGCGGGCGATCAACCACCTGGCGCTCAACTACCTGTCCTTGATCGACGTCTCCGAACAGCACGGGGCCGCTGCCCTGCGCGAGCTGCTCGAGCTCTATGCGCCGGGTGGCGACGCGAGCGCGCGTCGTCAGATCGAGGGGATCCGGTCGGTGCGCATGGCTCCCGTCGTCCGACGGCTGCCGCATGCGGGGCCGATCACGTTCGGGCGCGGCGTGCAGGTGTCGATGGAGGTCGACGAGCTGGCATTCGAGGGCGGCAACGCATACCTGCTCGGGGCCGTGCTCGATCGGTACTTCGCGCGGCACGTTTCGATGAACTCCTTCGTCGAGACCGTGCTGCGCTCCGCGAGTCGGGGCGAGATCAGTCGATGGACACCCCATTGGGGCACGAGGCCGACGTTCTAGGGTTCTTCGCGGCGCTGGCCGCGGCACCGTACCGGCACGACTTCTACCAGACGCTGCGCCGGATCGAGTGCCTGCATGCCGACAAGCCGCGCTGGGGGCAGGCACGACGCCCCGGGGACGAACCCGTGCGTCTGGGCCAGGATCCGGACCTGTCGTTCGCACCTGCGCCACTTGCCGGGTTCGAGAGGGCGCACGACGGCGCGCCGCCGCGCCTGCAGGTGCGGCTGTTCGGCCTGCTCGGTCCGAACGGGCCGTTGCCGCTCCATCTCACCGACTTCGCGCGGGAACGGTTGCGGCACGCCGGCGATCCGACCCTCGCCCGCTTCCTGGACTTGTTCAACCACCGGTTCATCGCGCTGCTGTATCGCGCCTGGGCGCAGGCGCAGCCGCACGTCAGCCGCGACCGCCCGGCTGACGACCGGTTCGCGACGTTCATCGGTGCGTTCATCGGCCTGGCGACGCCCGCGATGCGCGGACGGGACGCGGTGCCCGATGCCGCCAAGCTGTTCCAGGCCGGCGCGTTGATCCGGCAGGTGCGCAACGCCGAGGGACTGTCGTCGATCCTGCGGCAGTTCTTCGGGGTCGACGCGGCCGTGGAGGAGTTCGTCGGACACTGGATGCGGCTCGGCCCGTCGGAACGGACCTGTCTCGGGCGCGAGGGGGCGTCGCTCGCCTCCGGCGCGGTCATCGGCGCGCGCGTCTGGGATCGGCAGCACAGGATCCGGGTGCATCTCGGGCCGCTGTCCCTCGAGCAGTACGAGAGCTTCCTCCCGGGCGGCGCCAGGCTCCAGCAGCTGGTGGACTGGGTACGTACGTACCTCGACTTCGAGCTGCAGTGGGACGTCCGGTTGCGGATGAAGAAGCAGGAGGTGCCCCGGTTGCGTCTCGCGCAGGGCGCGCGGCTCGGGTGGACGACGTGGCTTGGTCAGCGGCGTGTCGATGAGGATGCAACCGACCTGTGCCTGGACGCCGAGGCACTGATCGATCCAGCGAGGGCAGGGGCTGCATGAGCGAGATCAGCCGTTCGGCGCTGTTCGGCAAGTTGAACCCGGTGGCCTACAAGGCCATCGAGGGCGCCACCGTCTTCTGCAAGCTGCGGGGCAACCCGTACGTGGAGCTGGCCCACTGGATTCAGCAGATCCTCAATGGCGCCGACTCCGACGTGCATCGCATCGTCAGGCACTTCGGGATCGATGGATCGAAGCTGGCGCGCGACCTGACCGATGCGCTCGATCGCCTGCCCCGCGGCGCGACGTCCATTTCGGACTTCTCGGCTCACGTCGAGAATGCCGTCGAACGCGGGTGGGTCTACGCCACGCTGATGTTCGGCGAGCGCCAGGTGCGCACCGGCCATCTGCTCGTGGGGATGCTGAAGACGCCGTCGCTGCGCAACGCGCTGTTCGGGATCTCGCGGCAGTTCGAGGCCATCACGCCCGACGTGCTGACCGAGTCGTTTGCGACGATCGTCGCCGGTTCGCCCGAGGAACGGCTCACCGCGTCGGATGGCGCGGGCGCGCCTGGCGAAGCGAGCGAGGCGATCGCGCCTGCGCAGATGGGCAAGCAGGAGGCCTTGAAGCGCTTTGCGACGGACCTCACCGAGCGCGCGCGCAAGGGGCAGCTCGATCCGGTGAGCGGGCGCGACGAGGAGATCCGGCAGATCGTCGACATCCTCATGCGTCGGCGCCAGAACAACCCGATCCTCACGGGTGAGGCGGGCGTCGGCAAGACGGCGGTCGTCGAAGGCTTTGCCTCCCGGGTGGCGCGCGGCGACGTGCCGCCGCCGCTCAAGGACGTGTCCGTACTCACGCTCGACATCGGCCTGCTGCAGGCAGGCGCCAGCATGAAGGGTGAGTTCGAGAACCGGCTGCGCCAGGTGATCGAGGAGGTCCAGGCATCGCCGAGGCCGATCATCCTGTTCGTGGACGAGGCGCACACGTTGATCGGAGCCGGCGGCGCGGCAGGCACGGGCGATGCCGCGAACCTGTTGAAACCGGCGCTCGCGCGCGGCACCCTGCGCACGATCGCGGCCACGACGTGGGCCGAGTACAAGAAGCACATCGAGAAGGATCCGGCGCTGACGCGTCGCTTCCAGGTGGTGCAGGTCGAGGAGCCAAGCGAGGAGACGGCCATCCTGATGCTGCGCGGCGTGGCGTCCACCCTCGAGGGGCATCACCGCGTCCAGGTGCTCGACGAGGCGCTCGAGGCCGCCGTGCGGCTGTCGCATCGGTACATTCCCGCGCGCCAGTTACCCGACAAGGCGGTCAGCCTGCTGGACACGGCATGCGCGCGCGTCGCGATAAGCCAGCACGCCGTTCCGGCGCAACTCGAGGACTGTCGCAGGGAGATCGAAGCGCTCGACATCGAGCTCGAGATCATCGGCCGGGAAGAAGCGGTCGGCGTGAACACGGCCGATCGCCGCGCGGCTGCCGAGGAGAAGCGGGCCGCGGCCGAGCAGCGCCGGGTCGAGCTCGAGGAACGCTGGGAGTCCGAGCGCGCGCTGGTGGACCGCATCCTTGCCATCAGGGCGACGCTGCGCGCCGGACGGGAGCGCGTCGAAGGGACGGGCAGCGCCATGGAACAGGCGGCCGAGACCCGCAAGGCCGCCGACACAGAGGCGGCGCCGGCAGCCACGGAAGTGACGCCGGACGAGGAGCGCGCACCGCTCCTCGAGGAACTCGGGCAGCTGCAGCGCCGGCTTGCGGAGCTGCAGGGAGAGTCGCCGCTGATCCTGCCGAGCGTGGACGAGCAGGCGGTGGCTTCGGTGGTGCAGGACTGGACCGGCGTGCCCGTCGGCCGCATGGTGAAGAACGAGATCGCGGCGGTGCTGCAGCTGGCCGACACGCTGAACCAGCGCGTCATCGGGCAACGGCACGCGCTCGAGATGATCGGGCGCCGCATCCAGACGTCGCGCGCCAGACTGGACAACCCCGACAAGCCGATCGGCGTGTTCATGCTGTGCGGTCCGTCTGGTGTGGGCAAGACCGAGACGGCGCGGACGCTGGCCGAGGCGCTGTATGGAGGTGAGCAGAACGTCATCACCATCAACATGAGCGAGTTCCAGGAGGCGCACACGGTGTCGACCCTCAAGGGGTCGCCGCCCGGGTACGTGGGCTATGGCGAGGGTGGCGTGCTCACCGAGGCGGTGCGGCGTCGCCCTTACAGCGTCGTCCTGCTCGACGAGGTCGAGAAGGCCCACCCCGACGTTCACGAGCTGTTCTTCCAGGTGTTCGACAAGGGGACGATGGAGGACGGCGAAGGCCGCCGCATCAACTTCCGGAACACGATCATCCTGCTCACGTCCAACGTCGGCACCGACCTCATCGCCGGCATGTGCAAGGACCCCGAGCTGATGCC